>NZ_JAWRHZ010000056.1:0-64237 GCF_040308045.1 Proteiniborus sp. | reverse complement strand
AATCGAGTAGGGAAAAATAAATTTCCCTCTCACACCACCGTACGTACGGTTCCGTATACGGCGGTTCAATTAAATCTAACATTACGTCTGTGTTCATAGTAATCTAATGGACTAACTAACCCTCTTTTGGTTAATATGTCTTTAGAAATTACTCTAGATACACAGGTTTTTGTTGCTACAAAATAGTACCTATCACCACAATATGAAGTTAATCTCGCTAAATCTTTGTTAACTCCCAGCTTTTGTAATCCCCATTGTCTTTTTGATGGTACTTTCCACATCTTCCAAATTATCATTCTAAGTCTTGTTCTAAGTCTCGAATCGATTTCTGTTAGTGCCCCTTTCATCGAGCCTATCAGAAAATAATTTATCCAACCTCTTATTACTTGATTTAGCTTTTCAAGTCGCTCTGTAAAGCTAATAGACCATTTCCTTTGTGTCAGACCTTTGAGTTTCCCTTTAAAGCTTTTAATTGAATCTTGGTGAGGTCGAGCTTTCCATTGGTCGGCTCTTCCATCTTTCCAAAATCCAAAGTCTAAATATTTCAGGTTACCTGGTCTTGTAATTTTGCTTTTTGTAGCATTTACTCTCAGACCTAGCTTTCTTTCAATCCAGTTAGTTACAGATTCCATGACTCTTTTTGCAGCTACTCTGCTTTTTACTGTTATGATACAGTCGTCTGCATATCGTACAAAGTTTAGCCCACGGCTTTCTAACTCTTTATCAAGTTCATTTAGCATTATGTTACTTAAAAGAGGGGATAAGTTTCCTCCTTGTGGTGTCCCTGTTTTTGATGGCTGAAATTCACCTTTATCCATTATCCCTGCTTGATGAAACTTTCGAATTAGTGATTCAGTGTCAGGGTCATCTATGATATTGTGTACCAAGCTCATCAATTTGTCTTGTGGAACGGTATCAAAGAATTTTTCCAAATCAATATCTACAACCCATAGATAACCATCATTAAAATATTCCAGTAGTTTAACTACGGCCATTTCACAGTTTCTGTCTGGTCTAAATCCATAACTGAATTCTGAGAATTCTTTATCTACTATAGGATTTAAAACTTGCACTATTGCCTGTTGTACTATCCTATCCATGACTGTAGGTATTCCTAACTTTCTGGTACCACCATTAGGTTTTGGAATTTCTACTCTTAAAACAGGTTGTGGTTTGTAACGTCTTTCTTCCATCTCGACTTTTATTTCTTGCCAATTTTCTCTGATGTATCTGTCAATTTCGTCAATGGTTATACCATCAACGCCACTTGTTCCCTTATTTGAGCATACTCTCTTAAAGGCTTGATACATATTTTGTCGGTCAAGAATTTTGTCTAGTAAAGTTGTCATAATGTGCATTCTACTCCTTTTTGCTAGCTTAGAAACATCTTAGTTTAGCGACCTTGGGTTCCTTTTACGTTTTCACCTGTATCAATCAGATTATCCAAGCTACATCCATTTTGTATTGTGCTCTTTAATTGTTCAGTCCTTCGCTAAAAAAAAATTAGCTACTATGACGTCTGCTGACTTCTCATGATTCGTTGTTACTACTGTATCGCTCATGAGACCTCACGGGTTAAGTCATATGTCTTTCCTCGTTTACTTGCAGAATTTACGTTTAAGGGTTACGGTTACCTTTTGGACTTTGTTGTCTTATGCCAACTTATCCGCCTATCACGCCTTGTATTCTGTTCCTGTTCGTCAAGCCACGATTTCGCTATTGCTTCCTCTCTCCCACACCTCACGATGTGAAACTTGCAAGTCGCTATTGGGTTCGTTGGTAACTACGCCCCTTAGGACTTTCACCTTAGACATATGACATGCCCGTCAAACATAAAAACCAGGATATATTCTAAATATATCCTGAGAATTGTTAATTATTGTCACCTAGAAATAATGTAGTTATTTTTTTAAACATATCAATGATGGAAGCTTTGTTAATAGTATCTTCTATAATAAGATTAACTCTTCCTACCTCAGTTCCGTTATTCTTTAATATAATCTCACCTACTTTTTGACCCTTTTCACATGGAGCTTTTAAAACTTCAGGCATAATAATTTCTTTTTCAATTTCCTTTGAAGTGCCTTTTTTAATTAATAAGCTATAGTCTTCTCCTGCAACTACATTTACCTGATCCTCTTTTCCCTTTGATACCTTTATCGTTTTTATTAGCTCATTTTTTTTGCATATTGGAACAGAGTCATAATTTGCAAATCCAAAATCCAATAGTTGTTTAGATTCTTGAAATCTACTATTTGATGTAGGACCTCCTAATACTACACTTATTAGTGATAGATTACCTCTTTTAGCTGAAGCTGCAAGGCAATGACCTGCTTCATTGGTAAGTCCAGTTTTTATGCCATTTGCTCCTTGATACTGACGAATAAGCTTATTTGTATTAACTAGAGTCTGTGTTACATCCTTGTTCTTCCCAACTTTTATATCTGTCATATATATAGTTAACCATTCTTGTATCTTAGGATATCGCATTAGCTCCTTCGACATAAGGCTAACATCATATGCAGTAGTAAAATGCTCTTCATCTGGTAGTCCAGTTGCATTCTTAAAATTAGTATTTAACATACCAAGCTGCTTTGCTTTTTCATTCATTCTTTGCACAAATACATCTATACTTCCTGATATATGTTCTGCTAATGCTACAGCAGCATCGTTAGCAGATCTTAGGCAAATTGCCTTAAACAGATCATCTACAACCTGTATCTCTCCCTCTTCTAGATAGACTTGACTTCCTCCCATTCTGGCTGAATTAGCACTTACCTGCACTTTATCATCAAGTTTAATCTTTCCACTACTTAAGTCTTCCATTCCAATTAACAGAACCATAATTTTGGTAATACTTGCTGGTGGCAATTTATCATGGATGTTCTTCTCATAAAGTATTTCTCCAGTGGAGGCGTCTATAAGTATTGCTGATTTAGCTTCTAATTTGAATAGTTCTTCACTGAATGAAACACTTGACAAAACAAAAACTAATAATATAAGGATTGAAATGCTAGTAATTTTTTTGTATTTTCTTATTTTATTCATTTGGTCCTCCTTCCATATAATATTAATTTTATATTAACCATCAACAATATAACTTATTCAGACTCAAAATTACAAAAAAAGGAGACTATACGATTCTAGTCTCCCACATATCTATTATTCAATTTATATTTTCAATTACAATTTTTTGATACCACTTGCATCTACTATTCCAAAAATCATTTTTTTATGCTCGCTATTTTTGTTCCCAATTTTTATTGCATTTCTCAACTGTAATCTAACCTCTTCAAATTTTCTATTGTCATTAAAATGTAAATATGCTAGCACATCTCCTTTGTTCACCCTATCATCTACTTTTTTGTTTAGTACTATGCCAGCAGCTAAATCAATATTGCTTTCTTTTGTCTCTCTTCCAGCACCAAGAGCTAATGCACATTTTCCAACTTCCTCTGCATCAATTGATTTAATATATCCTTCACTATCACTTAATAATTCTAATATATTAGAAGTTTTTGGTAGTAAATCAGTATTTTTAATATAATTCACATCGCCACCTTGAGCTTCAACAAAATCTAATAGCTTATTATAGGCTCTTCCATTATTAATGACTTCAGTCAACATATCCCTAGCAGTTTCAATGTTATTTGCTTTTTTACCTAAAACTAATAGAAACGATCCTAGTGTTATACACAACTCTACAAAATCTTCTGGGCCATTTCCCTTTAAGGTCTCAATGGCTTCTTTCACTTCAATTGAGTTCCCAACTGCACGACCTAAAGGCTCATCCATGTTAGATATTATTGCAACCGTATTTCTGTCTACACTTGTGCCTATGTCCACCATTTCTTTAGCCAAAGTAAATGCGCTTTCTAAATCTTTCATAAATGCACCACTTCCAACTTTAACATCCAAGACTATTGCATTCGAACCGGAAGCGAGTTTTTTACTCATTACACTACTAGCAATAAGAGAAATGTTGTCCACAGTAGCAGTTACATCCCTCAAAGCATATAATTTTTTATCTGCAGGAGTAATATTAGCTGTTTGGCTACATATACATAGCTTAACCCTATTTACTATAGCAATAAACTCTTCCTTAGTAAAGCCAGTTTTTAGACCTTTAATAGATTCAAGCTTATCTAATGTCCCGCCAGTATGTCCTAAACCTCTACCAGACATTTTAGCAAATGGTAAACCACATGCAGCCACCATAGGACCTAATGCTAATGTAACCTTATCTCCTACACCTCCAGTACTATGCTTATCTACCTTAATGCCCTCTATAAGTGAAAGATCTACTGTTTCACCAGAATTCACCATTGCATTTGTTAAATCAACAGTTTCCCTTTTATTCATCTTCTTTAAGTATATTGCCATTAGTAATGCACTGATTTGATAGTCAGGAATTTCTCCTTTTGTATATCCATTAATAAAAAAGTTAATCTCCTCTGTAGAAAGTTCCCTGCCATCCCTCTTTTTTTGAATAATGTCATACATTCTCATTATAGTTTCACCTCATTAAGTATACCTTTGACAAGTTTAATAAACTTTGGTCTTGTTTCATTCGCTACCTGTACAACCTCTTCATGACTAATAGATACTATTTCATCAGCTATAGCCATATCAGTAACACATGATATTCCTAGTACTCTTAAGCCTGCATGTCTCGCAACTATTACCTCTGGCACAGTTGACATACCTATTGTGTCTCCTCCTATTTTCCTAAGCATTCTTAATTCAGCTCTAGAGAAATAATATGGCCCACTAATAGCTGCATATACACCTTTTCTAGTTTCAATATTAAGTTTTGTACCAACCTCTTCTGCCAATTTTATTAACTCTTTATCATATGCAGAAGACATATCGGGAAATCTAGGTCCTAATTCATCATAGTTATGCCCAATAAGTGGATTGTCGCCTATAAAATTAATGTGATCCTCTATTATCATTAGTGCTCCTGGATAAAGTTCCTTATTCATTCCACCACATGCATTAGTCACTAATAACATCTGTACTCCTAAAGCCTTCATTACTCTCACTGGAAGTGTAACCTCTTGCATAGAATATCCTTCATAATAATGGAATCTACCTTGCATAGCAATTACTTTTTTCCCTTCAAGTTCGCCTAATACTAGTTTCCCTTCATGACCTTCTACTGTAGAAACTGGAAAGTTTGGTATATCCTTATAGTCAAATACTATAGGATTTATAATTTCATCAGCTAATGTTCCCAAGCCTGATCCTAAAATAAGTCCAATTTTGGGCACAAAGTCAATTCTTTCTCTGATATATGAACTAGTTTCATTAATAATTTCTAATAAATTCTTCACGTGTAACTCCTCCATTACAGTTCTTTTAATATTCCTTTAATCAATGAAATAAAATCATTCTTTACTCTTTCAGAAGTTTCTATCACTTCACTATGGTCTAATGGCTGGTTTAATATCCCCGACGCCATATTGGTTATGCATGATATTCCTAGAACTTTCATTCCTCCATGTACTGCAACTATGACCTCAGGCACAGTAGACATCCCAACTGCATCAGCACCCAAAATAGAAGCTAATCTTACTTCCGCAGGAGTTTCATAGGTAGGCCCAGAATTCCACATGTATACACCTTGTTTAATCTTCATGTCAAGCTTATCAGCAGCTTTCATAGCCGAATCAATAAGTGATTTATCATATGCATGAGACATATCTGGAAATCTAGGTCCTAATTCATCATAATTTTTGCCTATTAAAGGGTTATTAAAAGTAAAATTAATGTGATCAGTAATTATCATCAGATTACCAGGATTAAATTCTTTATTGACGCCTCCTGCAGCATTAGTGATTATTAAAGTTTCAACACCTAATGCATTCAAAACTCTTACAGGAAAGGTAACTTGATCTATAGGATACCCCTCATAATAGTGAAATCTTCCCTGCATTGCAATGATTTTTTTGCCTTCTAAAGTTCCAATTACCAGTTGACCTTTATGACCTTTCACTGTTGAAGTAGGAAAATTCGGTATATTCTCATACTTAATTATTTCTGCATTAGATATTTCATCAGCCAACGGTCCAAGGCCAGAACCTAGAATTATCCCTATTCTAGGATTTATCGACAACTTATTTGTTATATAGTCAACGGTTTCATTAATTCTTTCTACTAAATTCACTAAATCTCCTCCTATTTATCTAATACTAAATGAGCAAAACTTTCTCCGTTCTTTAATCCACTTAATCCTAACAGATCTAGTATTGTAGCACCAATATCTGCGAAGGTTTTCCTTGTGCCAAGATTGATACTTTTTTTTATTTTGTCACCATATATAAGAATCGGAACATATTCTCTTGAATGATCTGTACTCACTGTTGTAGGATCACAACCATGATCAGCTGTAATTATTAAAGCTTCATCTTCATTAAGATTATCAATTATTTCAGGAAGCCTACTATCAAACTCTTCTAATGCTCTTGCATAACCTTCTACATTGTTTCTATGGCCATATTTCATATCAAAATCGACTAGATTAGTAAAAATCAATCCATTTTTATGTTCTTTAATATATTCTATTGTTTTATCTACTCCATCCATATTATCTACAGTGTGAACACTTTTGGTTATTCCTTGTCCACTAAATATATCTTCAATCTTACCAACAGCCATAACTTCTAGCCCAGCATCTTTAATAATATCAAGCATAGTTTTTTCTGCTGGTTTTAATGAAAAATCTCTTCTGTTAGATGTCCTTGAAAACTCACCAGGCTTCCCATTAAATGGTCTAGCAATAACTCTACCTACGGCATATTTACCAATTAATATTTTTCTAGCTATTTTACACAATTCATATAATCTTTCAATAGAAATAATATTTTCATGTGCAGCTATTTGAAAAACACTATCAGCCGAAGTATATACTATTGGATATCCAGTTTTCATATGTTCTTCTCCGAGCTCCTCAATAATTACTGTTCCTGAAGCTACTTTATTACCTAAGCTTTTTGTTCCAATAAGTTTTTCAAATTTAGATATTAACTCATCTGGGAATCCATTTGGAAAAGTAGGAAAAGGTTCACTAAGAATAATACCTCCTATTTCCCAATGTCCTGTAGTTGTATCTTTACCAACTGAACTCTCTGACAACCTTCCATAACTACCAGTTGCACTTTTTACATGCTCTAAACCTTCAACCCCTTCTATTAAGCCAAGGCCTAGTTTATTTAAATTTGGTAACTTAACATTAGTTGAATTCTTAAGTATATTGCTTAATGTATTACTGCCTTCATCTCCATATTTATAGGCATCTGGTAATTCTCCAATTCCTACACTATCTAGAACAATTAAAGTTATGTTTTTAATCATAGTACTCATCCTCCCTGCTTATATTATACCCAAAATCAAATAAGTTCTTTAAAGAAAAGATAACCCACCAAAAAGGTGGGAATTAGGCTCTTGGATGGGCTTTTTTATATACTTCTTTGATTTTATTTTTTGTAATTAAAGTATAAACCTGTGTTGTAGAAATATCAGCATGTCCTAACATCTCCTGTACTGATTTTAAATCAGCTCCATTTTGTAATAAGTGAGCCGCAAAAGAATGTCTCAATGTATGTGGAGTTATATTTTTATTAATTTTAGCTTGATTCGTATAACCTCTCACTATTTTCCAAAAACCTTGTCTAGTAAGTCTCTTCCCATGATAATTAACAAATAAAGATTTCTCATCACAATCTTTTACGAAGCTCATTCTATGTTTTTCTATGTATAAGCTTAAAATATCCACTGCCATTTTCCCAATTGGAATTACCCTTTCATTGGGAGTGTCTCTGGAACTTAATATGTAATCCATATATAAATTTATATCATCTACATTCAATGCTATGAGTTCTGAAACTCTAATCCCAGATGCATATAATAGTTCCAGCATAGCCTTGTCTCTTATTCCCTTTGAGCAATTCAAATTAGGCTGTTCAAGTAATATTTCAACTTCTTTTGGCGTCAATATGCTTGGAAGTTTCCTCTCCTGTTTAGGCGATTGAAGATTAATAGTAGGATCTTTATTTATAATACCATCATTTAAAAGAAATTGATAAAAAGATCTTAGGGATGCAATATTCCTTGAAATTGTAGAAACAGATTTCCCTGATTTCTGTAAACTCATGAGATACGTTATTATTAATGTCTTATTAACATGAATAATATCAGATAAATTATTTTCCTCCAAATAAGCATTAAATTGCCTTAAATCCCTAATATAAGATTCTATTGTATTTTGAGACAACTCTTTTTCAACTTCCAGATAACCATTAAACTTTAGTATATTGCTGTCCATAGTATTTCCCCTTTATAATCTTAAGTATAGTTATAATTCAACATTTGTTTATAAAATCCTTCATATTGTTATTTATTTTACCTATCAGAGAGAAAAAAGTATTACTATTATAAAAAAAATTACATAATATATTATTAGTTCATGTATGAAACACCTACATGACATATCCTAATAACAGTTTCATAAAAATAGGAGTTACATAAGCCTCTACTAAACTTCCCACAATAATCAATAGTGAAAAAAGAGATGTTAATAGTGAATATCTTGTTAACTCAGATAAAAAACTAAACTTTATACCAGGCTTTGTTTTGCTTGTAACAATTTTTTTAGAAAAACTTATCGATAATGAACCCAAAACTATAATTCCAGGTATTACAAAAATATTCTGAGGTAATATGGTTAGCATAGAAAAAGCAAAACCTTTAAACCCTAGTTCATTTATTAAGAAACCTACAGTAAATCCAACAATAAATCCTCTTAAAGCTACTATAAAAATAATAATAGGCAAACCTATAACTGTTATCCCTAAAATCCAAATTAATATTATAGTTTGTAGATTATTAGCTAGTGAATGCTTAAGCAAAGTAAAACTCTCGATTTTTTCTTGACTTAGTACCTTAAAAAAAGAATTTAAAAAACTTATAAGACTCTGACTTTGTTCTTTGTTTAATACATTTATAGTTATTGCCCCTGCGGAGATTCCCACCATTAGTATAAGAACTAATAAAAAATATACTACAAAGTTATCTTTAATGTTCTTGTAAATAATATCTTTCATCTTCAAAAAAAGTATATCCCCCTTTCATACAAGCCTATATACATTAATATGCTACTTCGGGAGATAATATTACAGTGCAATATTTACTTTTTTATTCAATTTCAGATCTACTGTTTTTTTTCATTGATTCGTAAGCCATAAAAATCCCAATTATAGTCTTACCATCTATTATTGTACCATTATTAATCATATCCATAGCTTCATTAATATCTACTTTTACAACGTCCATGTATTCGTCCTCTTCTGGAGTAGCTTCTCCAAATATAACTTCAGTTGCAATAAAAATATGGATTTTTTCATTCGTAAAGCCTGGAGATGAAAAATAATCAATAATGTGTTCTATTTTTTTAGCTTCTAAGCCTGTCTCTTCCTTGAGTTCTCTAATTGCACAATCAAGAGGATGTTCGTTAATCTCTAACTTACCCGCTGGGATTTCAAGTAATACGGTTTCAGTTGCTTTTCTAAACTGTTTGACAAAAACAATTTCGTTTTCATTAGTTATTGGAACAATTGCAACACCTCCAGGGTGTTCAACAATTTCTCTTTTTGAATATTTTTTATCAGGCAATTCAACGGTATCTACTCTTAAGGTTAAAATCTTACCTTCATATATCTTTTCACTTTTCATAGTTTTTTCCTCAAAAATCATAATTATTTATCCTCCTTTATGGAATAAAAAATGAAAATGTTCATATATTACTATATATTAAAAAGGGAGTTGTTTTTAATGATAAAAATTACATCAAAAAATAATCTGTTTTTTATTGGAAAAGTAGACGAAGTAATAGAGGCTATTGATAATATGCTAATTACATATGGTGAAAATGCCACATTAGCAGAAATTATAAAGCATTATCTAAAAGCTTGATACCTGCTTTTGCTGCAGCCCCTAATGTTAAAAAGAAGGCTTCATCATCATAATAACCCCTTCCCATAGTCTTTATTTCGAGCTGGTAGTGTTTTAGAGCCTTTAATACATCTTTACCATCTTCGAAAATAATATTGTGCTGATTATTCATATTGCTTTCTCTAATTTGCGTGTTAATAAATTCTGCATGCATTTCGTCAAGGACAGGAAATACCAAGTTAGTTTTTGTATTTGTGACTTCATTTAATGTTGTCAAAGTATGATGACTAATACCTTTATGTCTCTCTCTTTTGTCTGCAAAACTTATTCTTGGCACTGCAAGACTTTGTCCTCCTAATTTATTGACAGCATCAATAATGTAGCCTTGTTCAATTCCACTAAAACCATATTTAGTACCAGTTCCTACAATACCTGGTCCCATAGTTATTATTGTAACATCACTTTTAGCTGCAACTTTCGCTGCTATTATGCCAGTATAGATATTGATACATTCAAAGTCTCCTCCAAAGGCATGGCCTACTGTAATTGTATTTTTTATGATATCTTTTTCTTTCAATATTTTTATTGTTTTACTAAAATGTAGGGGTAAAGCTCCTGCATCAGTCATTATGTATGATATGTTTAATTCAGGTTTAAGCCACTTTAACATAGCTGCAATAGGTGCTAGCATACTATGTAATGTACCAACAATATACAATGAACCATTTAAGTCTTTAAAGTCTTTAAATGCATCATGATATTTGCTTTTCTGTTCTTCAGCAGCAAGACACTTAAGCTGTATGGGTGTGTATCTTAATTTCATAATATGTCCTAATTCCTCTGAGGTTTCCTTAGATTTATTGTTATAATTATATATGACAAAATGGTAGCCTCCAGTTCCAAGTCCAAGCTCTACTGCTGTAGTATTTAAAACAACTTTATCGCCAATATCCACATACCCAGTCATAAAGTTATAATTAACGGCTTTAGTGTTTACTCCTTCTACCTCTACAATAATCCACGTCACATGATCATCAGATTCAATTATACTTTTTACAATCCCATTTCTATATGATATCAGTCTAATTACCTCCTATTTTCTTCCCAGTTTATCAATATAGCACAATATTCTATTTTTTTCAATAATTTCTGTAAGTGATAAATATTCTGAAACAATGTGAATAATTATTAGTAGAACTAAGTACAATACTTTTGTCCAGATAAACTGTGTTCCAGCACAAAATATCCCAAGAGTCATTCCCAATACATTAGAGCCGATATCCCCCATCATGGATTCTGCTTTTAAATCATAAGGCATATAGACTAAAAGTATACCTAATAAAGAAATAATAATATAATTATATCTACTTAAACTTGTAGTCAAAATTAGTATAATTGATAAAAATATGAATACTTTACCAGCTCTACCAGGTCTTAAATCAAAAAGATTAATCAAATTAGTAAAAAGTCCTACTACTAAAACATTAATAATAAAATCTATTACATTTTTTGATATGGTTAATGAAACAATAATAGATGCAATGCCTCCAACTACGAGTTTTAATCCACCTGTTGTTAGTTTCATTTTTATTAACGAAGATATATGACCTTTAAACCCCTTAACCTCCTTTTCTCCAATTAAGTCGTCAACTATTCCTACTATCCCAATTATTAGTATTGAAATAATATAGAGAAAAATGTAACTCTCCTCAGTTTTACTATATAAGACAACCATTAAAATAATAAATGTTTGAACAATAACGAAAACAAGTCCCATTCCTATAGGAATCTGTTTTTTCTTATAATTAAGCTCTATACAGTTATTAGTTAAAAGCATATTATAAATTAGAGGGATAGCAATTAAGCTTAAAAATGCACTAAGTAAAAAAACTATAATGTTTGAAACTCTCATTTATTCACCTTCTGAATGCTAAAGTTATTAAAGTAATTAATATATTCACAAACTGTTTGCCCCTATGTATAAACCCTTCTAGGTTTCTTTCTGTTTCTCTATGTGTCATTTCTACATCAACTTCTTTGATGGTAAATCCTTTTCTTAATGCTTCTATAGTCATTGCAACTTCAACCCCAAATCTATTAGGTATATAGTCAATATTATCTATTACTCTTTTACTGTAAACCCTTTGTCCCGATAAAGTAGAGGTTATGTTTTTACTGGTATAAAAATATACTCCTCTATTAGCTAGCTTTTTTACTAATCCAAACCCTCCTCTTTTTTTGGGTTTTTGGAACCTAGCTATTATTACATCTGCTTCGTTGTTTATAGCAGGAGTTATTAGCTTTATAACTTCATCACTAGTCCTTCCTAAATCTCCATCTATTAAAGCTAAATAATCAAATTTAGTATTCTTGATAGCTGTACTAATAGCATATCCCTTTCCTCTGTTCTTATCTAATCTAATATAAATAACATCTAATTTACTAACTATTTCTTTTGTTCTATCTGTAGAACCGTCATCCACAACTACTATTTCATCTATTAAATCAATTTTTTTAATATTTGAAATTGTGTTTTTAATAAAACTTTCTTCATTATAAACAGGTATTACTGCTACAACTTTAGGTTTAGTATTATCCATGTTTAATTCTCCTTATTACTCAATAATTGTAGTACCTAAATTGGGTACTAAACTTTCTGCGCTTGGTTTTACCCCATAATTTCCTGGTCTCCCATCTACGGCTAGAACAAGTGCAACTTTGCCCATGATTGTATCCACATTATCTACTGATGAAATTCTATTGTCTTTATATTTTTCAATGTATGAATAATCAACACTCTCCTTTTCTATTCCTATAACAGGAATATTAGCCTTTTTGCAGATATCAATTATTTTTTTATCTATGGTATCAAATCTTGTATCATCTTTTTCTTTTCTTCCTCCTGCTAATACTATGTAATCAATAGCTGTAATGTATTCTCCATTAGCATCAATTAGTCCTTCTGCCTTAAATGTTTCTATAACCTTGTTATTTTGACCAGTTATGATTTCTTGTACTATTGAGTCAATTGAAAGATTGGGGATATTATTATCTACATTTTCAATCTGATTTTCTTCTTCGTAGTTTTCTTTCAACAAATCTAGATCAGTATAAAAGTTGTTTTTTATTGTTGTTATTGATGTTACATCTGCTCCAGCTAATTCCAGAGTCTGGCTTACCCCCTTATATATATAGTCATCACTTGTTTCTATAATTGCTATTTTAATTCCATTTAGTTTATCCCTTATAACATCACTGTAAATTGCCCTATTAAACTCTTTTATTTGATTGTTCTCTTTATTTACTTTTTCTATTTCCTCTTTAACCATTTTATTTTCTTCTTCCAAGTAATCAAATCTCTCTTCAAGCTGAGTAACTATATCTTCTTTTTGTGACATTAAAATATCCTGTGCATCAAACATGAATCCTATATAGATACCAATAGCAAGTGCTAAAAATATAGAAACAATAGTTAAAACATAATATTTAATATTAGTCAGCATTTAATAACCTCCTAGAATCCAAATAGAATTCTAAATCTAATTTGAATTAACTTAATTAATTCGTTCATTGGTGGAAACATCAGTGATAAAACTATAATCGGAATTAATGCAGCAATTCCTAAACCAATAACATATTTTAGCTTAAGACTACTTCTATAAAGCATATTAACACCTTTTGCATCAACTAATTTTGATCCTACCTTTAATCTAACTAAGAATGTACTTGCCATTCCACTTCTGCCTTTTTCAAGAAAATCAATCATATTACTATGAGTTCCAACAGCTACTATCAAATCAACATTATATGAATATGCTAGCAAAAATGCAATATCTTCACTTGTACCAGCAGATGGAAAAATTTTTGCCTCTAGTCCTAAATTCTTTACTCTTTCAAGTCCTGGTGCTCTTCCATCTTTGTATGCATGTACAATTATCTCTTTAGATAATTGTAAACATTTATCACTAATACTATCCATATCACCAATTACAATATCAGGGATATATCCAAATTCTAATAAGGCATCGCCCCCACCATCTACTCCTATTAGTATTGGTTTAACTTCACTTATATAATTCTGAATAGCTATCAAGTCTTTTTTATAGTCTTTCCCTCTAACAACAACTAAAACATGCCTATTTGTCATTTTCGTTTTAATTTTAGGAATGTTACCTTTTTCAAGTACTAATTCTTTTTCTTTCTTAGCATATTCAAGGGTATTTTCAATAAATTTATCTAATTCCTTTTCTAGATTACTATATCCGACTTTCAACAATTCTTCAACTATTTCAGAATTTAATTCTTTATAAGTCCCGATTTCTTTATCTCTGTAAATTATTATACCATCTTTTAATTCAAGCAAATCTCCTTCAGTAACAATATCGAATATTTCTTTGTTTTCACTTTCTAATAATATGATTCCAGACTCAATAAGAATAGAAGGTCCTTTATTGGGATACTTTCCACTAACTGACATATTCAAATTTAAAACGCACTTTACCTTTGATTCGACAAGGGAGATCGAAGCAATCTCGTCTAAGTCTTTATGGTCTATAATAGCAATATCTCCTGGTTTAAGTCTTTTAATAAGGTTTTTTGTTCTTTTATCTTTTTTTATTGTTCCTTTTATATACATTCGATTTCCTCCAAAAAATAGAAAATTCAACAAAAATAATACTTACTTCTATTTTATCCAACTTTCATATATGAATACTTTTATGAAAAATACAACTATTATTTATAATAACATTTTTTATAGCATTAGTTAACTAAAAAATCTCTTTTTCTATTATTTAAGAAAAAGAGATTTTGAAAATTATTAATAAAAATTATTTCTAAGAAATCTTCTGCTCTAGTCTCAACTTATCAGCAACCATCGCTATAAATTCAGAATTAGTTGGCTTACCTTTATCTGTATTAACCGTGTAGCCAAAAAGATTATTGATTGTATCTACTTTTCCTCTACTCCAAGCTACTTCTATTGCATGTCTAATGGCTCTTTCTACTCTACTTGGTGTCGTATTGAATTTTTTTGCGATATTTGGGTATAGTTCTTTTGTAACAGCACTTAGTAGTTCAATATTATCTACTACCATAGTTATAGCCTCGCGTAAATATAAATAACCTTTAATATGCGCAGGAACTCCAATCTCATGTATAATATTAGTGATTTTGGCTTCAAGACTTTTATGTGCATTTGTAGTATTAATTAAACTTGATGGCATTTCCATCTGCTTTCTTCTCTCAATGATTGCTGGTGTTGTTCCAGTTACTTGTCTAATTCTCTTCATAAAAATCTCAAAATCAAAAGGTTTAACTACATAATAATCTGCACCATAATTAATAGCTCTTTGTGTAATTTTATCTTGTCCAACGGCAGATAAAACAATAATCTTAGGAAATTTATCTAAATCAGTTGAATTAAGTTTTTCTAGTACTCCTAATCCATCTAAATGCGGCATAATAATGTCAAGAACTAATACATCTGGTTTTTTTTCATTAATGAGTTCTAAAGCCTCTATCCCATCTTTAGCTATTCCAACTACTTCTACATCATTTTGAGTTGTTAAATAATCGCTAAGAATGCTACAAAAATCCTTGTTGTCATCAGCAATTAATATGCTTATTTTTTCACTATTCACAACAAATTACCCCCCTGAAATCTTTTTCTCAAAAAAATTGAACATATTAATAAATTCGACAAAAGTAATATATTTCCTTCTCACTTTTCTTTTTTTTATTTTTTTTTAGATTTATTCTTTTTTTATCATAAAGAAAAGAGATATGGAAAACTTCCTTATCTCTTGTAGTTCATTTATTTACCTTCTGCAAACTCAGAATTATTATTAACGAGTACTCCTGCTTCTTTAAGCATCCATTCAATGTATATACCATAACCTTTTGTTGGGTCATTAACAAAAACATGCGTCACAGCGCCGATAATTTTTCCATTCTGGATTATAGGACTTCCACTCATTCCTTGAACTATTCCCCCGGTTTTTTCAATTAATCTACTATCCGTTACTTTTATGACCATACTTTTGGATTGAGGAACATTTTGCTTTTCCATTTTAATTAATTCTACTTCATATTTCTCTATATTATCCCCATCAATATTTGCAAGTATATGTGCCTTTCCAATCTTAACTTCACTTTGAAAACCAATTGGCATCGTCTTTTTCTGTTTTAAAATTTTATTATAGTCATAAATGATGCCATATATACCAAAAGCAGTATTATTTTCAATTTTACCTAGTACATCTTCCGTTTCAAAAAACATTCCTCTTAACTCACCAGGACTACCTTTTTTTCCTTGTTCAATAGACGAAACTTTTGCCCTCATTATTTCTCCATTTTCAACTTTCATTAATGTGCCAGTATCAGCATCAGTTATAGCATGACCTAGTGCACCAAATTTTTTAGTTTTTGGCTCATAAAATGTTAGAGTCCCAATTCCTGCTGTCTTATCTCTTACCCATATACCTAATCTATAACTATTATCCTGTTTACTTTTAACTGGTAATACTTCTGTAACAAAACTTACATTGTTTCTTTCAATCTCAATTTTAACTTTATTGCTTTTTATGTTATTTAATAATTGAATTACATGTTCTGCATCTTTAATCTTTATGCCATTAATCGTAGTTATTGAATCCCCAACTTTTATACCCGCTTTTTTTGCTGGATTATATATTTTACCATCTATTCCCGATATCTCTGATGTAGCCACCACTAGTACTCCTTTAGTATTTAACTTAACGCCTATAGCTTCGCCACCTGGAACTACATAAGTTTGATCAACTACATTTACCTTAATATTTTTTATTGAGAAAATACCAAGAAGTTTGAATTTAAGCTTTGCTATTCCATTATTGGTAGACTCTAATTTATAGGAGTTTTTTAGACCAACATTAAGTCCCATTTTACTGGAATCTTGGAGTCTTACTATATCAATAGAATCTTCCATTATTTCTAAAGAGAAAGGGAAAAAAATATTCAGATTTCTACTATCACCTTTAATAATATCAATCTCAGAAGGGAAATTGGCAATATTTAGCATTTGAACTGAGTAAATTAGTATAATTAGGAGTAAAGCAAAGTAAAATAACTTTCTGTATCTTGGCATATTACGCAATCAAAATCACTCTCCCACTTGCCTGTGACTTTTACTTCACCTCCAAAAAAACACTAGTCTTCATGAGCAGAAGACTAAATTTTTAATTAGTTCTTTAAGATTAATTTGACCTTTTTAATCTACATTTATTCGAAACAAATATTTATTAAAATGTAAAGTAAAATCTTTATTTCCGTATTATACATTAAAAATAATTCAAAAAATAAGAAAACATCTATACATATAGATGTTTTCTTATTTTTTAAATTATTTTTTTTGACATTTCTATCATTTCTCTTGCATGTTGCTTAGTTGTTTCGGTTAAACTAACTCCACCTAGTAACCTTGATAGTTCTTCTATTCTTTCATCATAATTCAGTTTAAGTATTTCAGTTATTGATTTATCATCTACAAATTTTTTACTAATTAAATAATGGCTATCTGCTAAAGCTGCAATTTGAGGTAAATGTGTAATACAAATTACTTGGTGATTTCTAGATATTTTAGCTATTTTTTCACCTACTATTTGTGCAGTTCTACCACTTATTCCAGTATCAATTTCATCAAATATTAATGTGGGTATCTTGTCAATTTCAGCCAAAATACTCTTAATGGCAAGCATGATTCTAGACATTTCTCCACCAGATACTATTTTAGATAATGATTTCAAAGGCTCGTTTGGATTTGTTGAAATTAAAAATTCAATCTTGTCTAAACCATTCTGTGAAAAATAATTATTTTTTTCAATCATAGCCTTAAACTTGACTTTTGGCATATTAACTTCACTAAGTTCTTTTGTTATCTCTATCTCAAATTCTTTGGCTATGCATGTCCTTTTTTTTGTTAATTCCTGACAGAGAATATTCATATTTGCTTCAAGTTTTTCTATTTTATTTCTTATTTCTTTTATTTCTTCTTCAGAATTTAAAAGTACTATTAAATCTTTATTAACCTCATTTCTATATTCGAGAATTTCTTTTATTGTTTTACCATATTTTCTTTTTAGTCTATTTATTAGTTCTAATCTTTCATCAAGAAATCTTAGCTTTTCAGGATTATATTCAACCATATCTTTATAATGTCGGATTTCCCTAATCAAATCCTCAAGTTGATAAATTATTGATTCAATTATATTTGAAAAGCTGAAAATATTATCGCTATGCTTAGAAATCTTAAATAAGTTAGAATAAATATTGTTAAGTTCATCTATGATAGATTTTTCCCCACGGTAATCCGAATCCAGACTCGTTAAAACCTCAGATAAAGTTTGCATGATACTTTCTGAATTAGATAATACATTATGTTCTAAAATTAAAGATTCTTCTTCACCTTCTACAAGCCTTGCTTCATCTATTTCTTCAATTTGAAACCTTAGTAAATCTATTTTCCTTTCTTTTTCCATTTCATCTTGAGCTAAAGCTTTAAGTCTATTTTTGAGTACTTGTAGACTTTCAAATTCTTTTTTTACCTTTTCTATATTTTTTGTCAGTTCTTCGTCTCCTAGTGAGTCTATAAATTCTAAATGTTTTTCTTTTCTTAAAAGAGACTGATGATCATGTTGTCCATGAATATCAATTAATTTGTCAGTAATATTATTCAACATACTTAATGTGACAGTTCTGCCATTAATTCTAGACGTACTTCTTCCAGTGTTAAATATCTCTCTAGTAATAAGTAATGTATTATCTATTTCATTTTGTATACCATACTCCTTAAGCAATTCTTCTATATCTTTTATGTACTCAATAGAAAAAAGGGCTTCTATTGTAGTTTTTTCATATCCTGACCTAACATATTCTTTATCAGCTCTGCCACCTAAAACTAATGAAATAGCATCAATAATTATTGACTTTCCTGCGCCTGTTTCTCCAGTTAATACATTCAATCCCTTAGTAAAATTAACCCTTATCTTGTCAATAATTGCAAAGTTCTCAATATTTAACTCTAGGAGCATGTTATTCACCTCCTAACTAACTGAGAAGTTTAAGGAATATTTCTCTTATTTCTTCTATCTTATTAGAATTGCTAATTGCAATAAAAATAGTATCATCTCCTGCAATTGTTCCTACAATTTCTTCTATTCCTAGGGAGTCAACAGCAGAACCACATATTTGAGCGGCTCCTGGTAACGTTTTTACAACTAATAAATGACCTGCTATGTCAACTGAAACAATTGAATTTTTAAATATTTTAATCAACCTATCAGTTGTTCCTTCAGCATTTTGTCCCATTGCTGCATACTTGTACTTACCACTTTTGGCTAATACTTTTATAAGTCTTAATTCTCTAATATCTCTTGATACAGTTGCTTGAGTTACTTCAATTCCTAGTTTTTTTAGGTAATCAGCTAGCTCCTCCTGAGTTTCTATTTCATTGTTCTCAATGAGCTCTAATATTTTAGATTGTCTAGCATATTTTTTCATTTTAACTATCCCCTTTTCCTATGGCTTTCATAAAAACCTATTAAAGATTCCATAGCATATAAAGAATATTTAGTATCTATTCCCCTAATGGTTATTATATCAAATGAAAAAACAAAAAAATAGACCGAAATCTATTGGATTTTAAAAATTATAACTCTTCATGAGATTCATTAACTACATGCTCTATTTGTTTATATATGTCAAATACATTTATCTTATTGTCTTTTACTATATGAGCTAGATATTCACGGTTACCTTCTGCACCTTTGACTGGGGAAAAAGTCAAATTTGCAAAATTAAGTCCAATTGATAAACAAAAGTCATATATTTCTTTTATTACTTCCTTATGAACTTTCATGTCTCTAACAACACCTTTTTTGCCTACCTTCTCTCTTCCAGCTTCAAACTGTGGCTTTATTAATGCAATGATATCTACATCTTCAGTAGTTAGTTCCTTTATTTTAGGCAAGACAAGCTTTAAAGAAATAAAAGATACGTCAACACTTACTAAGTCTGCCAATTCCTCTATTTCTTCTTTTTCTAAATATCTAACATTTGTCCTATCCATTACAACAACTCTTTTATCGTTTTGAAGTTTCCAATCTAGTTGTCCATAACCTACATCAATAGCATAAACCTTTTTCACCCCATTTTTTAACATACAATCGGTAAAACCTCCAGTGGATGCTCCAACATCAAATGCAACTTTATCTTTAATTTGCAGGGAAAATGTGTTTAAAGCTTTTTCAAGTTTTAAACCACCCCTGCTAACATACGGAATAGGGTTTCCGTTAACAACAATATTACTCTCAATAGGTACTTTTGTACCTGGCTTCTCAATTCTTTCGTCATTTATATAAACTAATCCCGCCATAATGTATTTCTTTGCTTTTTCTCTAGTATCAACAACTTTTTTGTTTACAAGTAAGGTGTCTATTCTTTCTTTCTCTATTTTCATCTAATCGCTCCTAGGCTTACCAAATTTTCTCATATATTTTATTTAGAATTCCTTCTGTATCCATATTATATTGTTTAAATAATTCATCTACACTACCGTGTTCAATAAATACATCAGGAAAAGCAATATTCAACGTTTCGCCTTTGTAACCGTTTTCTATTAGCAAATCATTAATAAGACTGCCAAATCCTCCGGTTTTAACGTTGTCCTCTAAAGTTACAATGAAAGAGTGTTCCTTGGCAATTTTTATAATCAAATCCTCGTCTAATGGCTTAACAAACCTACCATTTACTAATGTTATATTTTTCCCTTGTTTATCTAACTCTTTTGCAACTTTATAACCAATTTCAACCATTTTCCCAATAGCAATTAGAGCTATATCTTTTCCTTTAGTTAAAACTTCAGCTTTCCCTAATTCTATTTCTGTTCTAGGTTTTTCTTCAATAATATCATAGCAATCTCCTCTAGGATATCTTATGGCTAACGGTCCATTATAATCTTTGCTAAACTCAAGCATCTTAACAAACTCAGATTTATCCCTTGGAGCCATTATTGATATATTCGGGATATGAGTTAGGTATGATAAATCAAATATACCATGATGAGTCTCACCATCACTCCCTACTAATCCTGCTCTATCAATAGCGAAAACAACAGGGAGGTTTTGTATACAAACATCATGAAGAACTTGATCATATCCTCTTTGCAAAAATGAGGAATAAACAACAAAATAAGGCTTTAATTCATTAGAGGCTAATCCAGCGGCTAATGTAACTCCATGCTGCTCAGCTATTCCTACATCAAAAAATCTTTTTTTGTACTTTTCTCTATATTTACTTAAGCCTGTACCTTCAGGCATAGCAGCAGTTATTGCTACTATTCTGTCATCATTTTCTGCAAGACATATTAATGTGTCTCCTAACACATCAGAATAAGAAGGATGATTTGGTTTTTTAATGGGCTTACCAGTATTTATATCAAATGGAGATGAGCCATGAAACTTATCAGGATTTTCTTCAGCTGGCCTATAACCCTTTCCTTTTTTGGTAACAACATGGACTAGCACTGGTCCTCCAACTTTCTTCGCTCTCTCTAGTTCTCTTACCATATCACTAATGTTATGTCCATCAATAGGCCCTAAATACTTAAAACCAAGATCTTCAAAAAACATTCCTGGAACAAGGAAGTATTTTACACTATCTTTTGCTCTCTCTGCTGTCTTGAAAACTTGCTTACCAATACCCGGTATACTGTTTAGAATTGCTTCAACATCTTCTTTTACTTTAAAATATGTTGGAGCAGTTCTGATTTTGTTTAAGTATTGAGATAACCCTCCAACGTTTTGAGAAATAGACATTTCGTTGTCATTTAAAATTACTATTAGACTAGTTCTTGTATCTCCAGCATGATTTAGAGCCTCAAAGGCCATTCCAGCTGTCATAGCGCCATCTCCGATTACACTAACTACACTATACTTTTCTCCCTTAATATCTCTTGATAAGGCATATCCTAATCCAGCAGAAATTGATGTAGAACTGTGTCCTGTTTCAAAAATATCATGAGGGCTTTCTTTTTTCTTAGGAAAACCACTAATTCCCTTATATTTTCTTAAAGTATTAAATGAATCTTTTCTTCCAGTAAGAATCTTATGAACATAAGATTGATGTCCTACATCCCATATTATTTTATCATAACAACTATTAAAAACCTTGTGTAGAGCAATTGTTAACTCCACTACTCCAAGATTTGAAGCTAAGTGTCCACCATTTTTAGATACAACATCAATTATCAATTCTCTAATGTTTTCTGCAAGAACATGTAGTTCATCATTACTCATGGTTTTTAAATCTCTCAAATCATTATATCCCGAAAGAATATTTTTCATTACTACCAACCTACTTTCATTTGTTCTTATAGCTTCTTAATTCTGGTAATACATCAATCCTCAGTTTTGTATCTAATATCATAACAATTTTGGCTGTAAAAAATATTATCTTGTCAGACTTATTAATTGCAAATTCTTTTCCTATTGCTTTTCCTCCAACAGTAAGCGAGGCTATAATTCCAGTCATTACAACACTTATCAGTGTTATTCTACTAAATCCATACTCACTTACTAGCTTCATTACGATTATGGTCCCTGCTGCACCACTAATTATTCCACAAATATCTCCAATCACATCATTACAGAAATTTGATACACGCCCTGCATTTCTAACAAGCTTAACTGCATATTTTGCTTCTTTAATTTTATTTGCTGCCATTGAATGAAAAGTTTTTTCATCAGAAGCAGTTACTGCAATTCCAATTATATCAAAAAATACTCCAAAAATAATTACTATTATTAAGCTTATGAACGCTAAAATAATATCGAAGTTTCTAAGTATGCTTTCTGACACTATACTTACACTAATTGATAATATAAAAGTCCATAGTGTTATAATTAGTACCCATCTAATATTACTTTTTTTTATATCATTCTCATTCTTATAATTTTTTTTGTTTTTACTAGACAAATTATACCCCCCAGTTATAATAAGTAACCTTATATAGAAATAATGCTGATAGCCATAGCTATCAGCATTTAAGTGGTGGTATATTAAGTAAATTTTACGGCTTAAGGTCTAGCAGGATTTCCCAGATAAGAACTGTCTGTCGCCAGTCCAGCGGTTTCCCTTTAATCCTATCTCTATATTGTCGCCAAAAATAGGGCTAGATTGCCACTTAGTCCGCACTGTAATCCCAAATATACCTCTCATGGTGAGAACAGTCTAGGAGATTTCCTCTACAGTCATACTAATTTCTAGCCTCTTTTGCAAAATAGGTTTCCATGACAAAGCCTATTTCTCATGGGCCCATGAGATCTAAAGCCACAACCATGTTCCGCCTATTTCACTCAAGGCAGGCTACGCTGCAAGTAGCTTGCACCACAATGCAGGTTAATCCCGTGCAGTATAAAATTGCCCGGGTCTCCACGAGGGTAGGGTCATCGCCTGCATGCCATTGCAGATCGCCCCATCCCCCTTACTCCCAGAAACGACCCCCAACTGGGCGTCAGCAGCCGAAACCAGGAACTTCATCGATATGCCCTTCGACGGATTTTTAGCCCCGCCTTCAAAATTAGCTGTACTGACTAGAATACTGCACCACTCTAGACTAGAATAATTATAACATAGACTATCTTCAATTTCAAATAATTAGTAAATATCAAATATAACATATTCTATGAAATTAACGCAGTATTTATTGTTTGTTTATTTTATTTTTGATTTCCACAATTTCTCTAGCTCTTCCTATTAGCTAAATAATTTGCCAATTCTTTTAAAAACAAGGATTCTTTATCATCAAATACTGATAAAGATTCTATTGCTTTTTTATTGAGTCTTTGAATTTCTCTGACTGAATTTTCCATACCATAGATACTTAAATAGGTAAGTTTGTGATTTGTCTCATCACTACCTATATTTTTGCCTAACATTTTTTTATCACCAATTCTATCTAAAATATCATCTCTTATTTGAAAACACAAACCTATTGCCTGTCCATAACATCTAAGGTTATTTATCTGCTCATTGCTAGCACCTGCCAGTATTGCTCCTGATACTATAGAAGCCTCAATTAATGCAGATGTTTTTTTATTATGAATAAATTCAAGTTTTTTTTCTTCTAAAACATCATCTTTAGATTGAATATCAACCGTCTGTCCGCCTATCATTCCAAATACACCAGCCGCCTTACTTACTTCTCTTATGGCCGATATATATCTTTTATAATATTCTCTATTTAGAGGTATGCTTTTAAGCATTGTTTCGTAAGCTAGATTAAGTAACCCATCCCCAGCTAATATAGCAATATCTTCACCAAAAACTCTGTGGTTTGTCGGTTTTCCTCTTCTAAAGTCATCATTATCCATAGGAGGCAAATCATCGTGTACTAGTGAGTAAGTATGAATCATTTCAATACTTAACGCAATTTTTAGAGCTCCCTCATAACTGCCTGAAATAAGCTCGCTTGTCTTTAATGTCAAAATTGGTCTTAATCGTTTTCCACCAGCAAAAATACTATATCTCATTGCTTCAAAAATTTTTTTCTGTAATGAATCTTCATTAGGCATTATTTTTTCCAACTCAGAATCAATTATGCTTTTATATTTATTTAATTCATCTGTTATATTCATAAATTCCTCCTACTAATTAGGACTATAATCTAATTCCTCGAAATCATCATTATTTTTTTCTAATATTATTTTAACTTTTCCTTCTACTTTATTTAGTAATTCATAACAATATTTGTATAATTCAACACCATTACTAAACTCGTTTAATGAGTCGTTTAAGCTTAAGTTACCACTTTCAAGTTTCGATAAAATACTTTCTAATTCAAGCATAGCTTCTTCAAAAGATAGGCTTTGTTTTTTTCTAACCAATTTATCACCAACTTTCATTGTCATTTTTTTTCATTATCTTAATTTTAGCTTTTCCATCACTAAGAATTAAATCTAGAACTTCATCAGCAAATATCTTTTTAACTGATTTAATCACATATCCATTATTTTTTGCTACTATTGAATATCCTCTGCTTAATACTGAAAGTGGACTTAATGAATCTAGTTTACTGCCTAAGTACTCTATCTTGTTTCTTTTATCAGTAAAACTCTTATCCATTGCTTTAATTAAATCTTTTAATACTAAGTCAAGTCTTTGTCTGTTTTCATTTAAGACATTAGAAGGATTGTTTAACATAAGCTTTTCATACATGTATTTTATTTCATTATTTCTTGTACTTATAGTTGCATTAAAGGAGTTAATTAAGCTTGTTAGGTTCGAGCTTATTCTATAGTTTAAATCTTTAATTTCTGGAACTGCGACTTCTCCAGCTGCAGAAGGAGTAGGGGCTCTTAAATCAGCAACAAAATCAGCAATAGTAAAGTCAGTCTCATGACCAACTGCAGATATTATTGGTATCTCTGAGTTATAAATAGCTCTTGCTACTTTTTCATCATTAAATGCCCACAATTCTTCAATACTTCCTCCCCCTCTACCTACAATAATTAAATCGATATCCTTTCTAGTATTAAAGTAATTGATAGCTTGGCATATTTCCATAGGCGCTTTTTCTCCTTGAACTAATACTGGATATATAAGGATATCAACAGGTGGCATCCTTCTTTTAATAACTGAGATTATATCTCTTATAGCCGCCCCCGAAGATGATGTAGCTACTCCAATTTTTTTCGGAAAATATTTAATAGATTTTTTGTTTTCAGTGTTGAATAAACCTTCCGATTCAAGCTTTTTTTTAAGCTTTTCGTAAGCTTCAAATAACTCTCCAATACCCTTTTTTCTTATGCTTCTTACGTATAATTGATATGTGCCATCTCTTTCAAATAAAGAAACATAGCCGTTAACAGTGACATGCATTCCATCCCTTGGAATGAAAAAATCATCATTTCTTTCGTTGCTGAAATAAACACATCTTATTCGACTCTTTTCATCTTTTAGAGTAAAATACATGTTCCCAGTGTAATGATTCTTAAAGTTGAAGACTTCTCCTTCTACGCTTACATCATACAGCAAAGGATCTCCTATAAGTATCCTCTTTATATATTGAGTTATCTCACTTACCTTAAATGGCCTTAATTCCATTCTATAATCCTCCAAAAGTTTTTTCGCCATCTTTTACAGCACCAAGAAAAGCAGTGCCAATGGCATTATCTGTACAGTAACTCTCTATTGGAAAATAGACATTGCCTAGTCCAGATTTATTAATTTTTTCACATAAAACTTCTCTTAAAAATGTATTCGAGGCAACGCCTCCAATAATTAATACATCATTTATATCATATAATTTTATTGCCTGAATGACAACATTCGCTAATGAATTAGCAACACAGAAAAAGACACTATTTGATATATCCTTTTTACTATATATTTTCTCTTCAATTATTCTATAAAAAAATGATTCTGCACCAGAGAAATTAATCCAAGTTCCATAAGTATTAATAGGTATTTTTTTTTGAACAATAAACCCATCACTTGATAGAATATCCATTTCTTTCCCACATGGAAACATTAGATCAAGTTTTACTCCTATTCTGTCAATTAACTGACCAGCACTAATATCTCTTGTACCACCAATAATTTTAATACTATAATTCCTTATGTTATCTTCTACAAGTAGTAATTCTGTAGTTCCACCTGAAATGTGAAAAGCTAAAAATTTTTCTGAATTAATCAAATTACTACCTAACACCCCTGCTGCTATATGACCCTCTTGATGACTAAATTCCTTATACTCAGAATTTATAATTTTAGATATAATAAAAGCCTGTCCTTGAGCTACTTTAAAAACAGGCATGTACGATTCTTTATTATTTCTCGGTTTGACACTTGCTGATACAGTTTTTATCTTAGAAATATCTATTTCATTAGACAATGAATCAATAATACAAGGAATATTGCTAATGTGTTGAAAAATTGCCTCTTGCTGTCGCAATCCTCTATCTCCGTGCTTTACTTTTAATAAAGCTCTACCATCAAACATTAATTTATGAAACTCATCAACTACAGCAATAGATGTAGTATAAGCACTTGTATCTATACCCATATAGTAGCTACCCATTTAAATCATTCCCGTCTCTAACAATAGAGCCTAACAAACCGTTAATAAATTTACTAGATTCACTTGTACTATATTTTTTACTTATATCAATAGCTTCATTAATAGATACTTCAACTGGGATATCCTCCCTAAATAATATTTCATAAATTGCAATTCTTAAAATGGATAAGTCAACTTTTGGTATTCTATTGATCTTCCAACCTAAAGCATATTTTTCAATTTTTTTATCTACAATATCTAATTTATCATTTACTTGATTAATTGTATGTATTAGATATTCCTTCTCATCATCAGTAAGTTTATGATTTGCGAGAAAAATATCAATGGATTCTGACGTAAAATCATTATTTATATCCATCTGATATAGTAATTTCATTGCAGATTCTCTTGCTAGCTTTCTTCCCATAGCTAACCTCCTTTAACCTTAGTTAATTTAACCCTCTGAAAATCAGAGGGTTATAAATTAATTTATTAATTATATGCATTATTCTTCCTTCTGTTCCTTTTCAATATTCACACCTTGAATGTTTATATTTACCTCAACTACATTTAATCCAGTCATAGTCTCAACAGTGCTTTTAACACTCTCTTGTATCTCCCAAGCTACCTCTGGAATTTTAGCTCCATATTCCACTATTATGTATAAACCAATAATAACCTCTTTTTCTTTAACTTCTACTTTAACTCCTTTTGAGAAGTTTTTTCTTCCCAAAATTTCAGATATACCACCAGCAATACCACCGCTCATTCCAGCTACACCTTTTACTTCTGTTGCTGCCAAACTAGCAATAATACCTACTACTTCATCTGATATTTTTATTTGTCCATAGTCTATTATTTCATCATTATTTTCTAAGTTATTTGACAAGTATTTCACCCCCTGCTTCAGTTTAAACCTTACGTATATATTATATCAAAAGGTGATAGTATTTACAAACATTACTAAAGCTTTTTCATGATTTTAATATTTGTAGTTTCGATATTAGCTTCGCTTTTAATGATTTCATATATTTTAACCACATCTTGCTCGGTTAATTCGTCAACTGAAACTACCACTCTAGCACTATTATCTCCTAAAAACACTAAAGCATCCTCAAATCCTTTTGCTTTAATTAATCCTTCAATATTTAATTCTAGCTCTGCAACTTGTCCTAATTCAATTATTTCATTTTGTGCCTTAGTTCTTATATCTTCATTAGTGTTCTCATTATTTATTATTTCATATAGTCTATCAATTAGTGTTGCTCTTAGCTTATCTCGAGATAATCTATGCTCAATAAAATAATTGTTGCTATTTAAACTCTCTTCCTTAGTAATTACACTTTCTATATTATCTTCTGTTACCATTCTTAAATCTTTTATTGTGTCGTTTTTACTATCTACAATTTCTACTTCTTCATTAGTACTCAAATCTTCAAGAGATATTTCAACTGTATCATCTGCTATAGTTTTGCTAAGTTCCATAAGTTGATTTTCTTCGTGTTGTTGATAATCACTTGAAGATTGCATTAGCGATCTTTTTGTTAATTCATGGTTCACATACCCAACAACAACTAAAAGACAAATAAGAGATACAATTAAGGCTGTTTTTTTCTTAATATACATATAATCCCTCCTAATTACTAGGGTATACTTCTACCCTGTTTCCTGTAACTCCCAATACTGTTTTTACTGCTGAATAAAGTTTCTCCTTTATTTCTATATTTTCTGCACCTTCAGCAACAACAATAACACCCCTAACTCTTGGATTTGTTTCTTTTGCTATCATTAATGAAGAACTACCACTTTCATAAGCAATTTGCTGTGAAAGATCTTCTCTTGTTATTTCTCTTGTTCCTCCTTGAGCATCTTTTTCATCTGTTCTTTCAATTGTTTGTGTAGTATTAAACACTGGGACCTTTTCTGCGGTATCCTCAAATGTTATCATCACATTGACATCTCCTACCCCTTTTATTTTCTTTAATATTTCCTCAAGCCTTGATTCAATACTACTAGCATAACATTCTTCATCTATGCTATATTCATAATGCTCATTAAAATCATTATCTTTTTCGTCATATTCTAAACTACTATTATCATTTTTGTCTGACAAAAAGAAATTTGATAACAGCAAAACAATTGCACCGACAAATAACAAAATAATTAAATTTGATACAGTTTTTTTCTGATTCTTAGGATTAAAAAATTCTTTTAATTTCTCTAACACTCAACTCATCCCCCTTGTTATAACTTTACGTATTCATAATTACAATAATTTTTTCCTTAGGGATTCTATAAAAAGATGAAATAGATTCTATTAATTCGTCAAATCCTTCTGAGCTTGCTATACTGTCTTTTGATATATTTGACTTATCTATGTTTATAGAGACATTTTCTATTTTATCTACTTTTACATTTCCTTTACTATTACTTTTGTCGTTACTTGCTCCTAAATGCACCTCAATACCTTTAATCTTACCAAAGTTTTCACTTTGAGTATTTTCCTCTATAGAAACAATAACTTTTAGAACATCATATTTTTCTTCTGTTTTTACTAGCTCGACTATTTCGGTTTCAAGTTTACTTTTATATAACTCTGCTATTTGTTTGTTCTGAGATTCGACATACTTTGAATCACTATCTACTCTGAAAGTATTATAGTTTTTTATATTTAGTAAAACCTCTCTTTCTATATTTATATCACTAGATAATAATTTTATGATTGGATTTATCAAAACAATTATGATTAAAAGTCCGAGAACAATATTTATGTATCTCTTCATATTGTTTGAAGGTAGCATAATCTCTATAAATGCAATAAAAAAAATAACTACAACAATATTTACAACCCAATTTTTTAAAAATTCAATCATAATATCACCTTTACCTTAACATTACAGTAGCATTTCCTGCTCCTATAATAATAGTCACTGCAATAAAGAACATTACTCCTACTGAAGTAACAGTTGCTAGTAGCATTACTAGAGATTTACTAATTTCATTTAAACAATCAACTATTCTTTTGTTTGTAATAGGCTCTACTAAAGCGCCTGCAATTTTGTAAATAAATATTAATGAAAGTATTTTTATAACTGGTATAACACATATAAAAAACAAAGAAATCATTCCTATAGCCCCAACTGCATTTTTTAAAACCATAGAACAACCAACTACTGTTTCCATAACATCAGATAAGAATTTACCAACTATTGGTACAAATTTATCTACAGCAAATTTAGCAGTTCTTATTGTTACTCCATCAACCTTAGCTGACATAGTACCCTGTATAGATATAATCCCTATGAATATAGTAAGGGAAATACCAATAATTGCAGTTGATACCTGTCGAATAAGGCTTGAAATCTTTGTTATTTGGATTCTAGAGGATATTCTACATATTATTCCTATAACAGTAGCATAAAAAACAAGAGGCAATATCATATCCTTCATCAATGTACTTATAATACTAACTGCTCCCAAAATTATTGGTTTAAATAATGAAGATGTTGTTATTCCACCGACTGCAACTAGTAATGTTAAAAGTATTGGCAAAAGAACCTGCATTAAAATCACCATATCATTTATGGCCTTCCATGTTATCTGCATAGCCATTACAAAACTCTTAACAGATAAAGAAATTAGTATTAAATAACAAACATAAAATGCTACTTCTCCTACTGTGTCACTTTCGAAAGCACTTTGAATATTTGTAAATAATGAACATATTATACCAAGAATTAATAATTTAACAAGAAGTTCTGAGTTTGCTATGACTTCTCTAAACATTAGCTTGAAAATACTAGTTAATATTTTTTCACCATCAAGAACATTTTCGCCTTTTATAAGAGAAATCAAAAATCTTTTGAAGTCAATTTTAGGTAATATATCTCCAGTTGTTTTATTAATCTCTTTAACTAAATGCTCTAGTTCATCAATTTTTAAATTTTCCATTTGTTTTTCAATTATATGATCTAAGTTTAAAATATCTTCATCATCTGAAAATACAACAGAAGAAAAAAACAAAGTTATGCAGATTGATAAAACTAATAGCACTATCTTCTTTATCATTTTGTACTCACCTTATGGTATTATTTTAATAATTAAATCTAATAGTGAAGTTAGTATAGGAACTGCTAATACCATTATTAATATTTTACTGGCCAATTCTATTTTTGAAGCAATTGCGCCTTCTCCTGCATCTCTTGCAATTTGTGCGCCAAATTCAGCTATGTAAGCAACCCCTATTACTTTAAGAATTGTTGAAAAATATAACAGATCCATATCTACCCTCTTAGCAAGACTATTAAGTACCTCTATTACATAATTAAGCTTGCTTATAACAAAAATGAATATGACTAAACCAGTGACTATGCTTATTTGAAGTGAAAATTCAGGTTTTTGTTGCTTTAATATTACTGATAAAACAGTAGCTATAATTCCAATACCTACAATTTGAATTATTTCCATTTAAAATCACCTTCGTTAATATAACTGAAAAATGGTTTTAACACTATCAAAAAGCTTACTAATGAGATTAAGTACCATGGTAAGCACTATTACTACACCTGCCAAAGTTACAATATAGGCATACTCTTCTTTTCCTACCTTTGCCAAAACAGTATGAAGTATTCCTACTACAATTCCTATTCCTGCAATTTTGAAAATTAAATCTACATTCATAAATATCCTCCCTCTAATATAATGCTAGCACTATACCAAAACCTATTAACACTCCTAAGCTTTTGTACATTTTACCATTTTTAGCCTTTTCTTCTTCTGCTTCCCTTTGTTGATTTTTTAACTGTAATAATATTACTTTAAAATGTTTTTCCTGGTCTATCCTATTAGATAATCCTAGGCTACGTCCAAATGATAATATTATTTCTATATCTTCTTCCTTAAAACATAGACTTTCCTTTAGTTCTGAAGCTATGTGTAGAAAGCCATCATATACACTTGAATTTTTATCATTAATTAAATATTCTCTTATTTCATTGAATATGAATGATACTTTTTTATTTCCTTTTCTATAAACCTCTTTAAATGCCTTTGGTAAAGGTGTCGCAGCATAAATAATCTCTGTTTCAAGAATTTGAATGCAGTTCTGTAAATTAATAAGATTATTCACTCTCTCACTATATAGCCTGCTGTAATAAAATCCTAAAGTTGATGATGATATGATTATTATCAGGCACCCAATTGTCTTGACTAAAAGCATACTCTTTCTTCCTTTCCGTATTAACTCATTACCGATTTAAAGTTGACTCCATCAACTATATCTTTTATAGTTCCAACACCATGAGTATTATCTATTAATATTATTCTCTCAAATACCTTCTCTGTTATAATGTCTCTTAGCTTTGGTTTGTTTAAAATATCTTCTACTCCATCTCCATGTACAGTTGAAATTATTCTTACTCCAGCTTTTATTGCTTCATGTATAGCCTTAATATCTCTTTCATCACCAATTTCATCTGTTGCTATTACATTAGGTGACATAGATCTTAGTAGCAACATAATTCCTTCATGTTTATGGCAGCTGTCTATTATATCTGTTCTGACGCCTACATCATTTTGCGGACAGCCATTATAAGTTCCTCCAATCTCAGATCTTTCATCTACTACACCAACCTTAATTCCATGGAAATTGTAAGCATCTATTCCATTACTAATATTTCTAATAATATCCCTAAGTAAAGTAGTTTTACCGCATTGAGGAGGTGATACTAGTAAAGTGTTATAAACAGTATTAGGCTTTTTAATAATAAACCTAATTATATTATTTGAAACTCCTATCATTTGCTTAGCAATTCTTATATTTAATGAGGAAATATCCCTTATAGTTTCTAAACCTTTAGTCCCATAAACTGCTTTCCCTGTAACGCCAACTCTGTGACCACCTCTTACTGTTACAAATCCGTATTTGAGTTCTTCTTCAATTGAATAGATAGAATAGTTGCTAATAAGCTGAAAGGTTTTTAAAACATGCTTATTAGTAACGTGTATACAGTTAGTCGGTTCTAATACTGATGTACCATTTTTAGAAACAAAGTAATCTCCACTTCCAAGACTTATCATGAGAGGTTTCCCGTTGCGTAATCTTATTTCTTCTACTTTTTCAATAATATTTCTAGGAAGCTTAGACAGAACATTTGTTAGTTCAGGATCTATATAATCTAAAACTTCATTATAAGCATTTGTCTTATCAAATTGAACTGACTTGCTAAAGTTATTATTTACTCTCATAACTACAACCTGTCCCTCCTTTTATATATAATTATGATGAGCATCTAATAATATGCTAAATCAAATAAAAAAAACCTGATGTTTTCACACCAGGTTTTTTTATTATTCGCAATCACATTCAGAATCACAGTCACAGGATATCAATCTTTGACAATTTGGGCACTCGACTTTGCCTTCATCAGACACTAGTTCTGAATCTAGGTATACAACTTCATTACAATATGGGCATTCAACCTCTACATAATCAATATCATCTTCATCGTCAAATTCATCGTCGAACTCATCATCAAATTCCCCAAAAACTTCTTCTTCTACATCTGCTAAATCCTCATCAATAAAATCAACATATTCATTTAATTCTTCTTGCTCCTCGTTTAAATCTGAAATAGCGTCAGCAAAATCTTCTAGTGCATCAATAATATGTACCAAAAGCTTGCCTTCCTTACTCTTTTCTTCAATTTCCAATCCCTCGGCTAAACCTTTTAGATATGCAACTCTTTCATATAAGTATTCCATAACTAACCCTCCCTCTAAGAATCTTTTTCATTCCATATTGTTACCTAAACTCTTGACAAATACTCATCTGTCCTTGTATCAATTTTAATTTTGTCTCCAATATTAATAAATAATGGTACTAAAATAGTTGCCCCTGTTTCTACTGTTGCAGGTTTTGTAGCTCCAGTTGCAGTGTCCCCTTTAACTCCGGGCTCAGTATGTGTTACTACTAGTTCTACAAAGTTAGGCGCTTGAACATCAAATGCCTTTCCTTTATAAAATCTTACTAAAGTAGTATCATTTTCTTTAATGTATTTTACTGCATCTTCAACTTGGTCATAATTAAAAGGTACCTGTTCATATGTTTCAGTATCCATAAAATAATATAGTTCACCATCATTATAAAGGTATTGCATCTCCTTAGTCTCAATGTGAGCTTTTGGAAATTTATCTGTAGGATTAAAAGTAGTTTCTTTTTGTGAACCTGTAATAATATTTTTAATTTTTGTTCTTACAAATGCTGCACCTTTTCCAGGCTTAACATGTTGAAAATCTACTACTTGATAAATATCTCCATCCATTTCAAATGTAACACCTTTTTTAAAATCATTTGCTGAAATCATGTTTTAACCTCCTACTTCATGTTTATATAGTTGTACATTAAGTCCTAAAACGTTAAACAGCATCTAATACTTATTATTTACTAGAAGCTATTCTTTATAACAGTTTAATTTAGACTTTATTATAATTTTATGTACTTTTTATAGATTGTTCCTATTTTCTATACTATAATACCACAATTCTCTATTTTTGAATACAAAAATTCAATCTTTTATAATATTAATTTTAGTTATCCATTTTCATGATGAGGTTTTCTAGATACTATTTCTATTGCTTTAGTTATTTCCCTAACAATATCAACTTCATACTGTGCTTCCATTTCTTTAACCTTAGTAAACAGCTTTCCCTTTTCTGTTACAGTATATTGTGGTGGTAAATTATTTAATGCTAAAGCTACAATATCCAACTTACATTTCGTACACTTACATACATTATTATACTTACTTAATACACTATCTAGGTATCTGTAAACAACATCTTCCATAGAATTATGTAAATTCAATTTATTCCCTCCTCAACTTATGTGAAGCATTATAGAGTATAATTCTACTTACTTTTACTTTTTCCTTTAAATATCTCTTTTTTTAATAATATTCTTCCTGTTGCAGGTACCACTGTAATCTCACAATATTTATTTGTTCTATTATCGAATATTGTTATAGTACCTCCTCCGTATGTAGGTGCTCCATTATAGCCAAAAATTATATCGCCGCCTTTAAAAGTATCTGTATATGTAATTTTGTAATCCTTTTCAAGTCTTACTCTTTTGATTACTCTTACATTTTCCATAATAGTATATTGAGTTTTTTCTAGTGAAATTTTTACATTCTTACCTTCAACCATCTTTATATACCTAATACTTCTTATATCATCTCTTAGCATCCTACTGTTAGTCATTAAATGATAATCTCGTCTTTCGATTTTGGGAATAATTATGGATAGAGAAAGAGCTAAGATCGAAATAACTAATAGCAGTTCTATTAAAGTCATTCCACCATTATATTTTCTTCTTTTCACCCTTATTTACCTCCCAGGCCTATTTCGAAAAAAAAATTGAGTTTCAAAAGACTTCTTTTGTCCATCAAAATAAAAAAAGATTTTTAAGTCTAGTCCTTTAGCTTCTATATAAATCTTGTCAGAAGGAATTGGTCTGACTTGAATTTTTTCAATATAATTACCTGCCTCTATTGTTGGAGTACCTGACAATCCCACTCCATACTTCAAACTATAAGTATTAAAATTAGGTTCCTTACTCAATTGAAAAACAAATCCTTTGTCTGATGCTCCTGGAATATTTTTAAAAATTATCTTTTTTAGATTAATAACCTCATTAGTTTCATTTTTTACATGACCATTCATGTCTTGAAGATATGTTATGCCACAAGATTCAATTATTTTTTCCTCTAAAAAACCAATTATAAATTGACCTTGTTGCTGTAGTTCAATATCTTTATCGTTCCTATGAAACATAGTAATGCTTGAAAAAAAGAATGAATAAATTATTGTAATAATAATGCCTGCTAACGCTAAAGTTATTATTAACTCTATTAGAGTAAATCCATTACTAATTCTTCTTGATGAATAATTCATTCTCATTATCTACCTTTCTATACTCCATTCAATAATTCTAGTGATATCTCCAAGTTTAAAATCATCATTTAAAATACAGTAATTATAATTAGGAATATCTATTGAACACTTTATAATTATTGCTTTATTGATATTCCCTTTTACATATGTTGACTTTACTTCTAACAAGAAACCTTCTTCTAGTTCAGTAATTTTGGGGTCAATTTTGGGATAACCATCCCTGTAGATTGTATAAGACTTATTATCCTTTAGTATAGAAATAAGACTAGTATTAGGACTGACATCAATACAGTTTCCTTTTATAAAGCTCTTAAAAGCACCTCTAAAAATAATATCTACTTCTTCTGATAAAGCGTTCTCGTCACTTTCCCTTTTAGTTTCTTCTAATTCTTCCACCTTTGATATGGCATAATCTATAGCCTCAATAACAAAATCACTAGTAATTATATAAGCTTCTTCAGTGCCTGCTTCTGCAAGATAAAAAGTTTTCTTAAGCTCACTATTCAATTTTTTCATTTTGTAATTCGTAACAGCTAGTGATAAAGCAGTAATTCCCATCAAAAATATTACTGATAGTATAAGTAATAATATTACAAGTGTAGAACCCCTGCAGTCAAGTCTTACCCTCTCCACAAAGACACTCTCCTACTTATAAATTATTTTATATCCCTCTAGCTTTTCATAAGTCTCGTCACATATTGAAATTTCAATTATAATTCTATAAATATTACACTTGTATTTATCAATTTTTACTATATCAACAAAAACTTTAGTATCTTCAAGACTATCAACAGTTTGCCCAACATTGATAGTATCTGAAGCTTTAATTCTTTCCATATAGCTTTGTGCTAATAAAGTGGCCATGTATTGGAGTTCAGACTTTTTATTTATTTTATTTGTATTGGCTAGTAAGGATGAAAAGGAAATCATAGTTATACCTAATATAGCTAGAGTAATAATTAACTCTATAAATGAAAGACCTGAACTATTTCTTAATATTTTGATCATATCTATACTCCAAAATATGATTTACATTTTTCTCAAATTTAATTTACTTGGTGATAAACAATTATAAAATATATTCACCATATTTTACAAAAATCCTTCATTTTTTTCATAATAATTAGAAATTTCTACGTATTCTGTAAAAATGTAAAAAAATTAGCATATCTTTTATTTGAGATATGCTAATTAGCAAGTTCTGATATTATCATTCATTTAGTAGGTAAAGCATAAAAATTGCCTCAGCTCTAGTTATGGTGTTGTCCATAGAGTTATAGCTTTTGCATCGTGTATCCTTGTGCTGCATCATGTTAATTGCAACATTATTCCATGTAAAATTAATATCCCCTGTTACTTTTTTCATTATATATTCAACTTGCTTATATGTTACTTTATTATTTACTTTAAAGGTATTGTCCGGATATAAACTCATATACCCATGTCTTAAGCCATATGAAATAAGTGACTTATAAGCGCCCATACTTTCATAATCCTCTAGCTTTGCTAGTTCTTTTATGTTTTTATCAAGATCATTTAAGTTCCAGTTATATACTCTACTTAAGAGTGCAAGCATTTGTCCTCTAGTAATAGAAGAATCCGGTCTATAGGTGTTGTCACTAAATAGACCAGCAAGACCTCTTCTGGCATAAGCATTGATTTCATCTTTTGCCCAATGACCCCTGATATCTTTTATGTTTTTAAAACTTTCATCTATAAATACTGCGTACATTCCATTAGTTGCATTTAATGAACTTGGACGAATATAAGTAGTTATTCTATTTTCAGATATTTTACTAGGTATATATGTCCAACTATTGTTATTATATTTATAAATTCCACCATTTTGCGGACCATAATACTCAAAGCTTAGTTCAATTAATTTTCCGTTATTAATTTGATAGGAAGAATTAGCAACTCTAATAGTATATAGCTCTGAAGCTTTAATAAATCTATTCTTTGATGGTAAATACAAGTTGTGTACATCTGGAAGCCCATCAATGGAAACTGCAACATCATTATAATATGTTCCACTATTTATTTTTAATGAAATTCTATTATCATCAGTGGCTATTTCTCCTCCACTAATTGGAATAACTTGAGTTTTCAATTTAGTTAAAGAGCTGGTATAATTAAGGTCTTGATATGTTTTAATGTACCCTTCATTAAGTCCCTCGTTATAACCACTAATAAATCCTTCCTTATACTTATCATTTTCTAAATATAATTCAAATTCATTGGTAACTTCAAATTCGTTAGATAAATACCTTAATAAGCTGCTTGGCATTCCAAGTAAAACATCCGTATTCGCAAAGCCCTGTCCTCTTTTAAGCCCAATTTCTTTGCCTTGACTATAACCATTCTCATAAGTTAGTTTACTAACATTTGAATTTGCTTCTCTATATGAATCATTATACTTTTCTTCAAAAGCATAAATAAAAGCTTCTACAAATGAGTCTTTATACTCCTCGGAGTCGTCAAACAAAGAAAAATCATTGATAATTTTTGCTCTAGATAGTAAGTTTCTTTCCCAATTACTGTCTCTGTCAAAAAAATAGTCCCTTTTCCCATACATGTTACCTAGTAATCTACCAAAATATTCTCCATCTCTTTGTCCTTGATCAATGGAATTCTCAAAAGGTTCAAATTTAGCTTTTCTATACCCTTCTTCATAACCCTCTTCAAACTTAGCTTTAAATGCACTTATGAATGTAGTTCTATAATTATTAGTTTCTTTTTTTAAGTCAAAAACCTCTACTATCTCAGAGTTAGAAGGTATAGCCCTGCTCCACTTATTTGTTTTCCCAGCATAATGATCTCTATAACCGTATGTTTCTCCCATAGCAAGTCCAAGAATTTCTGCATGTCCTATTTCTTCGTTATCTTCATTGCTATCATCTTCGTCATCATCTGAAGATTTATATGTTTCATTGTAGCCATTCTTAAAGCCATCTTTAAAACCATCTAAAAAAGCATTTTTGTACTTAGTGCTTTTAGTTTTCAAATCATATGTTTCAATAATTCTATTGTCGCTAGGTATAGACCTAGAATAATTTTTACTATTACCTTTTGCCATATCCCTTTCTGCCTTTTCTATTCCCTCTAACCATCCTTCAGAATATCCATCACTATAGCCTTCATCAGAAGTTGCTGAGAATGAAATTGTAATAGGAAATACCAGAAACATACTAAAAAAAATAGTTAGTATACATAATCTTTTTAAAAATGTATTCATATTCATCACCTTTCATTGCTATTAATTGGGTATGACCAAGATTTGCCCAAACTCTAAATCACTATTGCTACTAATACCGTTCTGCTTCATAATAACTTTGTACTTAGATTTTGTACCATACATTTTTTCACTAATAGACTCAAATGTGTCACCATATTCCACTATATAGAATGTATATGCTTTATTGTCTTTTTCTACCTCAATCTCATTTTTAGGATATGTTACTTCTAGATTATCGAATAAAATTACTCCATAATCATCTCTGTTAGCTTCTAATTCTATATATATTCTATCTAACTTTAAGGGATATACTTTTATATCTTGAGGTGGCATTGCCTCAACGTATTCCCATCCTGTCCAATTAATACCCTTTGTTAACTCTAAATCAATTTTATTACCTTCTTGATCCTGAAATCTAAACCCTAAAGTTACTGGCGAATATCCATATGAATGGACCCAAATACCTATAGATGATGGTGGATATTTTAAATATATTTCCTTATCATCAAGGAGCACATAGGCTCTTTCCTCTTTTATTCCAGTAGATATAAAGTATTCAGTACGTAAGCTGTATTTGCCATGTTTTGAACTGCTAAATTTAGAAACCTTTCCAGTAACGTCTGTGCTAGTGGACATAAAATATAGTTCTTCATTTTCAAATTCTTCTAACACAGTTCTTTTTTCAGTATCAATATCATTTTCTTCATAAAATTCCTCTTCTGATTCTTCTATATAGCCATCATAAGGCTTGAAAGGATCTTCTTTAATAACTTTTTGTACTTCTGCCCTGTATGCTGAGTCACCAGTGCTATTTATAATTTCGTCGTAACTATAAGTATTTAAGTTTATTTCTCCACTTAGAATACTATCATCATTTTTCGACATTGTAAGCTGGTTAACTAAAAACCTTTTTGGAGATTTTCCTAGCTGAGATAAAAATACCCCTAGCTCATTATATCTTCCCTCAAAAGGTATTGATATTCCAAGATATTTGGCCTCTATGCCATCTAGAGTGGCATAGTCTGGACCATTAAAGTACATACCAGGTATTTTTAAGCTATTATAATCTATTATTTCATTTAACATATGCATAATCTCAGGCTGTTCTATGGTAGGAAAATACTTCTTATTAATACCTTCTACTTCTCTATTCATTTTAGCCCATTCACTATCTATTGCTTCATCTTTAGAAAGTATTGAATCAATTTTAAGTAATTCTTCTTTATAAGTATCTCTTTCTTGTTTTAACTCAGACAATTTGGCTAATTGAATTGAAAAAACAAACTTATATAATAACCAATATAAAATAACTAAAGCCAATAAAATAAGTAAGTTTTTCTCTTTTTTACTTAGTTTTATTTTTCTTTTCCCTAGGTTTTTAATTGCTATCTTGGCTTCCATCTTCCTCCACCCCCTTAGGTATTATGTTAATGCTAAAGTTATAATAGTCCTTCTCAAAGGAAATGGCTGGTATAAAAACGTCATTAAAATACTCAATTTCAGCTAGTCTATATTGAAAATCTGAAATTGACTTTTTATCTTTTGCAGTTCCTTCTATAGATATTAAATTGTAGTTAAAAATCATAGATTTCAAAAAAACATTTTCAGGTACTCTAGAGGTAATAGCATCTAATAAGTATTCATTTATTATGTCTTGAGAATCAATAAATTCATCTAATTTTTTTAATTGATTATAAGTTTTTGTTAGTTCGTCAATTTCCTTTTCCTTTTTAAGAATTGCTTTTATCTTTTCATTTGAATTCTTAGTTTCTACTTGCTGCTTTAGTGAAGTGACTTCCACTGTAAGTTTATTTATTTTTATAAAATTTATAAAAGTGTACATTACCATTCCAATAATAACAAGTAAAGCTAAACCATATATAATAAAATCTTTATTCAGGTTTCTATCGTTTTTTTTATGATAAGATTCAAAAAAGTTTAAATCACTCATATGATTACACCTCTTCATCCCTTAGTAAAGAACTTATACAATTTAGATATTTAATTGGATCAACCTGAATATTTACTTTATTTATGCTATCAAGAATTACAGTATTAATACTAAAATAGCTAGAAAATAGCTTGTCCACACCATTAAGTTTTGATAATCCACCATATAATATAATTACGTTGATTTCATTTTCAATTTCTTTACTAGTATAATATTTGACTATTCTTTCTGCTTTATCAATTATATTCTCAATTGTTGTTTTTGTTATATTAATAAGACGATTGTAGTCTGTATAACCTTCCTCAATAACGCTTATATCTTCTATTTTTAACTTTTCTTCTAATAGTTCTTTTTTACTTAATTCAAAAAAACTCAATATATTATTATCTAAATCTTCTCCACCTATTTCTATAGCTCTACTTGTTTGGAGCCTTCCATTCTTAATAATAGAAACATTTGTACTGTTATTACCTAAGTCAATAGCTGCTATGGTTTTATCAGAAATAAATGTGCCATCATTAATAGAATCAGCAAACCAGATAAGCTTACTAATTGAATTAGATTGATAGTCTAATACTGCTGGTTTTAGGTTAAGCTCTGTTAACAGGAAAAAGTGTTTTTCTACAATTTCCTTAGGAATAGCTACTACTAGTACATTAACTCTCTCTTTCTCTCCATCGAATACTTTACCTATTATTTTATGCTGAACTACATATCTACTTACGTCCATAGGTAAATATTCTTCGACTTGATATTTTAACATACCCTCTATTTCTTTTGGCTCCACTACTGGAAAAGGGATTTCTCTTGTAATAATTTCAGTGCTTTTTATGGTCAGATAGGCTATTTTTGAAGAAATTTTGTTTTTTTTCAAAATAGTTTTCATCGCATCTATCAAAGCTCTTTCGTTTTTAATATGTCCATTTTCATAGCAGCCATCAGGTGTAAGAAATGAGAACGCTTTATGCACTTGTATGCTATTGTTGCTTTTCTTAGCTTCTATTATTTTTGTTTCATAGGAGCCTATGTCTATGGAGATTATGTTTTTGTTTAAAAAAATAGGTAGTTTCAATGTTAATCTTCTCCTTTATAGATATATTCAATAATGCTACCTTCTTTATTACGGTTACTCTTTATATTTAACAATTGAATCGTTGATTTCACAGTATATTCTTGATTGTTGCTTGTAGATTTTCCTTTTATCTCATAAGTAATCAAATTATCATTCAAGATAAATTGCAAGTTTTCGATAGTTACTTGTTTTTTGTCAGTTAACTTATTTTTAGTACCATCTTGTGTCCTTAAAATAATTGAATCATTCTCAAAATAAATATACTTTTTCCCATTAGAAATTTCATTTTTATCTTCGTAAACATTTGTTTCACTTGAATATCTTAGCTCTTTTTCAATAAATCTACTTACATTATTTAAATTACTTTGAATGTCATACTTTGAAATGCTCCTAAAAAAAGTAGAATAGTTAAATTGAAAAAAAGCAAATATAAGAGAAATAATTATTCCAAGTAAGACTACAGTTAAAATCAATTCTATTAAAGTTAGCCCTTCGTTGTCTAATAATTCCTTTTTCATAATTAGTTCTCCTTATTTGGTATATAGGTAAAAAGTTCTATTTTCTTCTCTCCATTATTATAAAAAACTATAACTTTCATTTTTACTGTTGTATATTTTTTTGAAATAGGCTTAATTAATATTTCTTCCTCGGAAATTGTTAAATGAATTCTTTTATTTTTATATATGTACAGATCTTTATCTTCATTAAATATTTCATAATTGCTTGAGTATTTTTTATTTAATACTTCTTCTGCTATTATATTAATTGCTTCTTTATCACTCTTAGTAGCCTTAGAATGTATTTCATCTAATATACTTTTCCCTTCGGATATGGCATTAACCTTTTTGCCAGAATAGCTAATAATTAAGTTCGAATTTGTAAATAGGCTAATAAATGATACAATTATAATGCCTAATATAGCTAAGGAAATTAATGTTTCTATTAATGTAAAGCCCTTATTTTTAATACTAATCACCTTCTTATTATTTGGACCATTGAATATTTGGGTTATAAAAATTAGGTTGTCCATCACCTTTATTTATTACAATGATTTCTTCTAGTTTAGGATATGTGTTGTCATTCTTTTGTTTCCAGTTAGCTCCTCCATCATCTGATATCAGAACTGAATTTCCAGCTTTACTATAAGCTATTATATAATTTCCACTTGACGAAATGTTTTTTAAGTCATAATAGTATTCATGTCCCACTATATGTGTGATATCTTCTCTTGGATACCTATACCACTCCTTACCATTAGGTGATGAATAAATAGTATTTGCCTCACCTACGGCAACAAATTTCTCCCCTGTCCATGTTATACTGTATAATTCGAATCCAGTTCCAAGAGTCTTTATTTCTCCATTTTTCCATGAAACTCCATCATCTGAATAAATAATCAGTGGATGTCCCCCATCACTGCCAATAATTACAAATCTTTTATTACCATAAGTAATGTCATTATAAGTACCATAAATATTGGTATTTTTTTCTGACCATTCATTTATATTTTCACTAATATAAGCTATTTTACCTTTTTTTTGCTGAGAAATACCAACAATTGTTCTATTTCCTTGTGCTAGTCTTTGTATTTTAAAACCTGCAGTTATTTTGTGTAAATTTTCCCATTCATTGTTTGATAAGAGAAGTACTTTGTCATTACTTGAATTAATAGCATAAAAACTATTAATATCTCCTGAGTATGTAATATATCGTTTACCATTTCCTCCTGTATATAAATAATCTACTTCTCTTGTATCTAAATTATATATTGCAGTATCTGGTTTATTTCTCCCACTTCCTTCTCCAACTAAGACCAGTTTATTGCTACCATTCCAAGCAAGCGCGCTAGGGCTGCCATTAATTTTGTTTTTAAATTCATACTTTAGCTCATCACTTATGATACTTCCTGAGACTTCTTCAAAATCTTCGTCAAATTCATATAAATTACCATTTTCATCAACTCCAAGAATTGTTACATTTCCTTCCGAACTTTTATTACCTGTTAACCTTGCACTTATTTTTTTTTTGCTACCATTTGCCTTACCTTCTGAGTTGATTTCAATCTTCATTAAAACGTTGTCTTCTTTAACTAGTTTTACTTGTACTATAGCTTTGCCTTCATTTAAGAAGTTTATTTCATAGATTTTTTCATTATCTTCATCTATATCGTTTATTATATTGTCTATGTCACTAATGACTAAATCAGCTCCTGATTTAGCAATATAATATGCTTGACTGTTATCTCTAGTAATTTTAGCTTCTCTATTAGCTGCATGACTAATGCCATACGCTGCAATTGATAGCACTGATAGTACCATTATTATCACAACTAAAGATATTAAGATATTCCCCTTGTCATTATTCATAAGCTTACCCCCAAAAAAAATAACTAATATACCATTCAATAATTTTATCTCCTAATAACAAAGTAGTAACAAATGCTATATTTATAAATGGGCCAAAAGGAATAGTATCTTTTTTACCCTTTTTCTTTAGTAGTAATAAAAATATAGAAAAAACTGCACCGATTATAAATGATAATAAAATGTTTAAAATAGTTTTTTTAACTCCTAGTATAAAGGCTAAAGCACTTATGAGCTTTATATCTCCTCCACCCATACCACCTTTTGATGCTATGGCAATTATCAAAAACAAAGCTCCTCCTAATAATAATGCTAATAAACTGTCTAATGAATTAAACGGCATTTTATACAATATAAGTAAAGTAAACTTGTAAACAATAGCTAATACCAAAGTAACAGCTACTAAGGCATCAGGTATTATCTGATAGTAGTAATCAATAAAGCTAATGATAATTAAAATACTCATTATGGAGCTATAGAAAACAAAGTCAACTGATGCTCCATATAAATAAAATATTATAGTATATAAAATACCATTTAATAATTCAACAATGGGATACTGTGGGGAAATAAGTTCCCCACAATATCTACATTTTCCTTTTTGTAACAGAAAACTAAGTATTGGAATAAGGTTGTACCATTTTAATGGAGTATTACATTTTGGGCAGTGAGATGAAGGATAGACTATAGACTCTTCTCTAGGTATTCTGTATATGCATACATTTAGAAAAGAACCAATAATAGCTCCGAATATGAATATTAATATGTACATGTAATCTCTCCTTAACTCTAGTTTTTAAGTACGAATGAAATTTGTTAGTATTATAAGAATTGTTATATTATTTTTATTGATACTCTTATAAATACAAATTATGTGCTTCTGAATATCATGAATCACATTGTAGTGGGACAAGGTTCCTGTCCCTGTGTCCCCTCCGATCAGTTTATTCCTCAGCTGGGACATCTGGGGCAGTTAGGTCATTCAGTATAAATTCTTTACCTTCTGTTACAATCTGAGGTTTTTGGTATTTTGTAGCGCCTTTTGTAGGCGTCCAAGTTACTACATATAGACTATCCAAACCACCGGATAATTCAAAATTACCACCAGATTGTGGAGTTGGCCATTCCATATAGCTATCATCCCACTCATTTTCAGCTGTAGAATCACCTTCTTGTGTCTTGATTGTTACTTGTCCATCATTTCTGTTTACTTCCTGTACTCTTGCTAAGTTAACTAACTGTGCTGCAGTTGTCGCATCAGCTTTTATCCTTGCTTCATCCTGTAAAGATCCTAACTTAGGCACAGCAATAGCCGCCAGAATACCCAATATAGCTATAACTACAACTAACTCAACTAATGTAAACCCTTTTTTGTTTTTCTTTAACTGTTTTAAAATAAATTCGAACATTTTTGTTCCTCCTTTTTTGTTTTTCAATATAATACTATAGATACACTGAATATCTCTTTTCTAAACCACCGCCCTTCAAAAATATTATATAAATTGTTTAGTTTAAAAAAGCTGCACAAATAATATTAAATTATCTATGCAACTGAACGATCATGACTACTTTAAACAAATAGCTTTAGACTCTAGTTTTGCGTCGCTATTTTTCAATAGCTTTGCCAAATATTTTATTAGTATCTACTTTAGGGTATTTAAATAAATGTAGCTTGTCTATGCAAAATTTACAGCTATTCTAGTCTATTTCTTACAATTACATCTGTACTGTATTAACCATATCAAACATTGGCAATGCCATAGCTATAACTATGAATCCTACTATCAATGCCATAAAAACTACAAGTAGTGGCTGGAGCATTTCTGTCATTTTTTGAATGGCTACTTCTACTTCTTCGTCATAGAAATCTGCACTTTTGTTTAGTATTTCGTCTAGTGAACCTGATTCTTCTCCTATTTTTATCATTGAATCTACCATAGGAGGGAATAATTTTATATCTTTTATAGTCTTGGATAAAGGAACTCCCTTTCTGACTTCTTCTTTTGCGTTTTCTAGTCTATTGCTTAGAAGCTTGTTGTTTAAAATTTTAGATACTACATCTAAAGCTTGAAGTAAAGGTATACCACTAGACAATAGTGTAGATAATGTTCTTGTAAATCTTGAAGTAGCTACCTTAATATTTGTATCCTTAAAGATTGGAATACGTAATTTTAATCCATCAATAAATAACCTTCCAGATTCTTTTTTGCCAAAATACCCAATTCCCATTGTCAGCACAATTACTATAGTCAGATACATATACCAATAATTTTTAAGAGAATTACTGACATTTAAAAGTATTCTGGTTGGAGCTGGAAGCTCTACTCCGCTACCTTCAAACATTCCAATAAAGGTAGGCATAACTGCTACTAATAAGAAAATCACTACTGCTATAGATACAATTCCTAAAACAATAGGATAAATCATAGCTCCTTTTATTTTATTTTCAATTTTATTTTCTTTTTCATAATGTATTGCCATTCTCTCCATAATTACGTCTAAGCTACCACTTACTTCTCCTGCCTCAACCATATTAACCAGTAAGCTAGGGAAAACTCTTCTATGTTTTCTCATTGCCTCTGATAAAGTCATTCCTTTTTGCACATCCTCTAGTCCAGCTCTTGCTGCATCTTTCAGTACTTTATTTCCAGTCTGAGATTGTAGGACATCTAAACATTTCACTATACTTACACCTGCATTTAGCATCGTATAAAATTGTCTACAGAAAACAGCTATATCTTTTTTGGTAACCTTACTAGAAAAATATGAAGAAACAGGCTTTTCTTCTACCTCAAGCTCTATTGATATAGGAATATAATCATTACTTCTTAGCATAGCTAAAACTTCTTGTTCGTTATATGCATCATGGATTCCCTCTATAACTTGTCCGCTATCTGTAACTGCTTTATATTTAAATTGCATTAAATCACCGCCTGATTATAATACATAATTTCTTACAATGTCAGGATTTGCACACTGGCTTAATACTATTTCTCCGCTGATTAATCCTCTTTTATATAATGCCAAAAGTGAATTGTCCATAGTCTGCATACCAAACTTTGCTCCAGTTTGAATCGCCGTATCAATTTGATGAGATTTTTCTTCTCGTATTAAGTTTCTAATTGCAGAAGTAGCAATCATAATTTCAAAAGCAGCCACCCTTCCTTTTCCGTCTGTCTTAGGTAATAATTGCTGTGAAATGATTCCCTGAATTACTGATGAAAATTGTATTCTAATTTGTTGTTGCTGATAAGGAGGAAACACATCTATTATTCTGTCAATAGTCTTAGCAGCTCCTAAAGTATGTAAGGTAGATAAAACTAAGTGCCCTGTTTCAGCAGCAGTCAGTGCAATGCCTATTGTCTCTAAGTCTCTCATCTCTCCAACTAAAATAACATCTGGATCCTGTCTTAATGCAGATCTAAGAGCATTAGAAAAACTTAAAGAATCATTCCCTATTTCTCTCTGATTAACTATGCTCTTATTATGCTTATGTAAATACTCAATAGGATCCTCCAATGTCAATATGTGGCAGTTTCTTTCATTATTAATTAAATCAATCATTGAAGCAAGAGTAGTGGATTTACCACTTCCTGTAGGACCAGTTACAAGTATTAACCCACGAGGTAATCTTGCTATGTCTCTTACAATATTAGGTAATCCTAGTTCTTCCATAGAAGGTATAATTGGTGGGATAATTCTGATTGCTAAACAATAGCTTCCTCTTTGTTTATAAATATTAATTCTAAACCTTCCTATGCCAGGGCTAGAGAAAGATGTGTCAATCTCACCTTTATCTAAAAGTTCATTTAATTGTCTATCATTTAGTACTTTATGAATAATTTCCTCTGTTGCTGCTGGTTTTAAAATATCCTCTCCTACCTTCACAAGCTTACCATTTATCCTATATATTATCGGTACGCCTACTGTAATATGTATATCTGAAGCGTTTCTTTTTATGCCATCTTTGATTAGCTCTAAAAAATCCAACTTGGTCTCCTCCTTAGTCAATGGTATATCCTATTCTAAAGACTTCTTCAACTGAGGTTATACCATTTAATGCCAACTTCACAACATTATCATAAATAGTTGTCATGCCTTTTTCTATAGAAGCTCCTTTCAATTCATCTGTAGTAGCTCTATTATCTATAAGTCTTCTCATGTCTTTATCAATATGCATTACTTCATGAATAGAAACTCTCCCTCTATATCCTTTAATGCATTTATTGCATCCAACTGGCTTATAAAGAGTAATGTTTTCATTTATATTTTTACTTAATATCTTTTTATCTTGAGGACTAGCTTCATAAGGTTTCTTGCAACTAGGACATAGTTTTTTTACTAGTCTTTGAGATATAATTCCTGAGACAGCTGTAGATACTAAATATGGTTCTATTCCCATATCAATAAGCCTAACTATAGATGAAGCAGTATCGTTAGTATGCAATGTAGATAAAACAAGATGTCCTGTAATAGAAGCTCTTACAGCAATTTCAGCAGTTTCAGGATCTCTTATTTCTCCAACCATTATTATATCAGGGTCTTGTCTTAATATTGACCTTAAGCCCTTTGCAAAGGTTAATCCTGATTTATTATTTACCTGTACTTGATTAATTCCTTCAAGCTTGTATTCCACAGGGTCCTCTACAGTAATAATATTTTTCTCCTCATTATTCAAATCCTTTAGAATAGTATAAAGTGTTGTACTTTTCCCGCTACCAGTCGGTCCAGTTACTAAGATTATCCCATTAGGTTGCTTAAGTATTCTATTAAATATTTCCAAATCGCTATCTGCAAATCCTAAGTCTTCTTTTGAAAAGCTAAAGCTATTTCTATCTAATAATCTAATTACTATTTTTTCGCCATAAACAGTAGGTAAGGTAGATATTCTCATATCAACCTCTCTACCATCTAGTTCAGTTTCTATCCTTCCATCCTGTGGGATTCTTCTTTCAGCTATATCCATTTTACCCATTATTTTAATTCTAGTGACTATTGACATATGACTTCTGCTTGAAAGTCTCATTATCTCCTGTAAATCTCCATCTATCCTGTACCTTATCCTAATATAGCTTTCAAATGGTTCAATATGTATGTCACTAGCTTTCATACCGATAGCTTGGCTAACAATAGAGTTCACTAGCTTAACTACTGGAGCACTGTTAACATCAGACAAATCTTCATCATCTAAGTCATCTATACTACTAGGTATGTATGCCTCTTCAAATTCCTCTAAAACTTTTTTTGTACTCTCTTCTATGTAAAATTTATCTATAGCCTTTAATATTACAGATTTTAATGAAATCACAACTTTAATATCCATACCTGTAAGAAGCTTAACATCATCAATTGCAAAAATATTAAATGGGTCACTCATAGCTAAAATTAGTGTATTGTCTATTTTGTCTATGGGTATTAAATTATATCTTCTAGCAATATTCTCAGGTATTGAAGCAGTTGCTCTAGGATTGATTTTGTAGTTCGCTAAATCTACAGAAGGTATTTTTAGTTGTTCTTCTAAAACTTCTAGTATATCTTCTTCTTTAACAAAACCCATATCTACTAAGACCTCGCCTATACGCTTAGTCTTGATTTTTTTCTGATGTCGTAAAGCCTCTTCTAATTGATTTATATTTATTTTTTTTGTAGAAACTAATAAGTCTCCTAGTTTCAAATTTCTGTTCATGTTATCCACCTCTACTGCATATAAAATAGTATGACAAAATAAATAATATTTCTAATTGTTTCTACATAAAAAGAAGATTTCCTTCAAAATCAAATCAATTTTCATAATTTTTTAATTAATTGAAATAAAAGTAAAATTCTATGGTTTTAATATCACTTCATCAACTATTTTTCTTTTTATATATGACCAATCAATATTTTCTCTTAGTAATTTATTGGTCCAAATTTTTTGAGCATATATAGCTTGATTAACTAGCATGTCTAGTCCATTAAGAGTTTTAAAGCCCAGTTTCTCAGCATCTAATAGTAATTTTGTCTTACTAGGTTTGTATATAATATCATAGAACAAAGTATCATTTGAAAACAATTTGGGTGAAATAGGCATGTCATTAATGTTAGGATACATTCCCATAGGAGTTGCGTTTATTAAAATATCTATATGTTTAGGCATATTTCTTTCTTCTCCCATTTCATAACAAATTACATTAAGTGATGGAAAATAATTCTCTATTAGCATCTTTAGTTTATTAGCCTTTTCAAGAGTTCTATTAAGGATTATTAGTTCTTTTATTCCTTCATAGGCTAAAGACGCTGCAATTGAATATGCAGCACCTCCTGCACCTACTAAAACTATTCTTTTATTCTTCAGATTAACTCCTATATCTCTTAAAGATTTGATAAATCCATCTCCATCAGTATTAAAACCTTTAAGTGTTCCATTTAAATTCACTACAGTATTAACTGCCCCCAACATTTTAGCTTTTTCATCTATTTCATCAAGATATTTCATTACTTCAATTTTGTATGGAATTGTTACATTAAATCCTTGTATTCCTAATTCCCTAATACCATTGATAGCCATTTCTAGTTTACTTATGTTTTTAACATCAAACGCTAAATATCTTGCATTTATCGAATTAAGTTGAAATATTAAATTATGAATCATTGGCGACAAACTTTTGGTAATAGGATTGCCTATTAAGCAGTAAAGTTTAGTATCTGAATCTATGTACATCGTATTCTCCTTATATCTCATAGTTATTTTACTTTTGTCTCTTTATTAAAAACATTATACTATATATGAGACTAAAGTACTATATTAAATGTTAATTTACTTCTCTAACAAGAAATGTCAGAGAAAATACTTTCTCTGACATTATATCGAATTACTATTGTCTTTTCAAAGCCTGTACTGGTGGCAATGATGAAGCTGAAATTGCTGGATAGACCCCAAAGAGTAGTCCTGAACATAAAGCTACAATTGTTGCTATTTCAATAGCTTGGAAGTTTATTGCTGTGCTAAATCCATATCTTTCAAATAAACCTAATCCCCATACTCCTAAAGCAGTACCTGCAATAGCTCCTATAGCACTCAAGTAAAGTGCTTCAAGAATAAACTGTAAAAGTAAATCTGATTGTTTAGCCCCTATTGCTCTTCTAAGACCAATCTCTTCTGTTCTTTCTGTAACAGCTACTAGCATTATATTCATTATACCTAATCCACCTACTAGTAAGGATACGGCAGCTATTCCTCCCAATAATAATGTCATAACCCTATTTGCATTATCTGCTTCTTCAACTAGTTGATTTAAACTAGTTATGGTAACAAGATCTTCTCCACTGCTTGGGATTTCAGGCTGTGTTTGTCCTTCATCATAATAACCATAGTAAGGGTCATAATAATAATCTACAGATTCAACTACAGCTCCATCACCTTCTCCTTCTCCTTTGGAACCAGTAGGAGCTGTTTGATCTAAACCAAGTTTTCTTTTAAAAATTCTACCTAGCTGGACCACTACTAAATCAGCTTCTTCTTTTGAAGCTGCCTTTCCCCATATCTGGTCTACCGTTCTTTTATCTGCAATCTTTAATGCAGAACTATATGGGATTATAATTTTATCATCTATATCCTCTGCATTGCCTGATCCTTTTTGCTCAAGTACTCCTACAATTCTATATGTCTGGCCATCCAATGTAAAAGACTGACCAACGGGATTTCTTCCATTCATAAGTCCTACACCCATATTATAACCTAAGACTGCAACAGGTGAACGTTGCTTTACATGTAGTTCAGTAAAGAAATTACCTGAAAGCAAAGCAATATCTCTTATTCTATGAAAGTCATTATTTACTCCTACTACATCTACAGTTCCCCTAGCTCTTCTCCATTTCATTGTTGCATTAGTATTGAAAACAGGAGTTGCCATTTCAAGTCCTTGAACTCTTTCAACTAACTCTTCTGCAAATTCAGGTTCAAACTCTACAGTTGTATGCTGAGCCTTTATTTCAATTACGTTTGACCCTAAGCTTTCAAATTGCTCTACTACAGATTGTCTTGCACCTTCTCCTATACCCATCAAGCTTACTACAGATGCTACTCCTATAGCTACTCCTAAAATTGTCAAAAATGACCTTAAAGTATTTGAAATAATCCCATGGGCAGCCATCTTGGCAGTAAACCATAGTCTAATCAAGAAGGAAAATAAACCTTTATTTTGTTTCATTTAAATATCCCTCCTTAATTATTACCATCAGTATTGACGTCACCGTTTTCATTGCTCCCGTTGTTTTCATTATTGCTATCTCCAGTAGAAGGGAGAATTGAATCATTTGACTTAATATGTTGACTTGGTAATAAGTCTGCAGTACTTCCTGTTATTACTTTATCTCCTTCTTTAAGTCCTTCTGTGACTTCTGCCATTCTATCATTCATAAGTCCAAGTTTGATAGTAACCACTTTAGGTATACCATCATCACCTAAGATTTCAACTTTTGAAATACCATCCTCTTCAAATACAGATTCAAGTGGTATAAGTAAAGTATCTTGAGCACTTCCTGCATCAACTTTAGCACGTGCTTGCATACCTGGTCTTAATTGCGGTCCACCTACTACCTCTATTTCTACTTGGAATCTAGTTAAACCGCTATTTCTATCTTTTCCCATAGTAGAAACTCTTACTACCTTTCCTTCAAATTTTTCACCTGGTAAAGCATCTACAGTAACTGTAACTGGCGCCTCTTGTTTTATTTGTAATACATCTATATCGTCTACTTCAGCCCAAATTCTCATATCTGATGTATTGTAGACATCTCCTAGCCATTCTCCGCCTCTTACAGTTTCTCCTGGTTGCCTCCATATTCCTGCAACTATTCCATCCATTGGTGATTTTATTTCTAATTGATCAAGTTTTCCATAGTAGTCTCTAATCTCGTTGTTCAGTTCTCTAATCTTGTCAACCTTTTCCTGTATCATTTCTCTGACATCAGAGCCTGACATTGTAATAATTACATCACCTTTTTTAACTTCTTGCATACTCTTCACGTGTACTTCAGTTGCAACAGCCTTTACCTGATTAACTATCTTTTCTTCTTCAACAAAGCCTTCTACTTTTCCTGTATACATGAAGTATGTTGTACCAGAAGCAGGATTACTACCTACTGATGTTCCTACTCGTACTTCCATTCCAGGTTGTATTAACCCTGGATTATCTCCCTCTATAGTTGCCATATGTACAAAATTTGTTCCAAACTTATCTTCATCTTTATCATTTGGCATTGGACTAGAATTAATCTCTGTAAGCTTTCCTTCATAGAATCCATCAAAATATGAAAAGTTCAAGACTACCTTATCTCCTTCTTTTACCTTTTTAAATTCTACAGGAGTAAGTTTTACAGATATTTTAAACTTAGAATCATCAACTATACTTGCTACTATTTGTCCTTGAGTTAATTCCTTTCCTTCAGTTGCCTCAAGATTTACTACTCTTCCAGTAATAGGTGCTAAGATTTTTATTCCCTGAGATGGATTAATGTAATCCACTTCATTTATTGATAATCCTGTGAGCTGAGATAATTGTTTTTTTTGCGAGTCTATTTCTTCCATCAAATCGCTAATCTTATTATTTATGTCATTTGCCAATAGCCTAGCTACTACTTGACCTTGAACAACTTCATCTCCTTCACCTACTAAGAACTCCTCTATAACATACTGTACAGATGTTCCAGAATACATATCCCCAGGTGCTCTTATTCCACCAGATTGTGTTGGATTTAATTGTCCAGTTACTTCTACTCCTGCAGAAATATCACCTTTTTTCACTTCGAAAGTCGAGTATATAGGTCCTTGTACTTCTTCAGTTTTTTCTGGCATAAGCTGTTTAATAGCGTAATACCCTCCACCAATTACTATTGCAATTACTACTAAAATCATTATTAATCTTTTTGTCAAAACTAACACCTCCAAATTCATACTAATAAGAATTAATCAATAGCTAATAATTGTTCATCTAACAATTCTATCTTTTCTATTTTCCCATCAAGAAGTCTAAATATCTTGTGTCCATAATGAGCAACATTTTCTTCATGTGTAACTTGTACTATAGTAATTCCCATATTCTTATTTAGCTTTTGAAATATTGACATTATATTAACACTTGACTTTGAATCTAAGGCACCTGTAGGCTCATCTGCAAGAATTACAGAAGGATTACCTACAATGGCACGAGCTATTGCGACTCTTTGCTGTTGACCTCCTGAAAGCTGAGTTGGCAGATGATTTATTCTATCACCTAAATCCAACGACTCTAGTGCCTCAATAGCTCTTTTTCTTCTTTCTTTTCCTAGAATGCCTCTGTATATTAATGGCAGTTCTACATTTTCTAGGGCAGTTAAGCCTGGCAATAAGTGAAATGACTGAAATACAAATCCAATAGAACGATTCCTAATATCAGATAATTGCCAATCGCTTACCTTTTCTACATTTTTATCTCCAAGCTTATATGTACCTGTAGTTGGTTGGTCTAAACATCCAATAATATTAAGTAGAGTTGATTTACCTGACCCTGAAGGGCCCATAATAGACACAAACTCCCCATTCTCAATGGATAAATCTATACCATTTAATGCATTGACCTGTATTTGTCCAACCTTATAGCATTTTGTAATATTGTTTAATTCGATTAGTGCCAATCTAGTTTCACCCCTTTTTCTACTAGTCAATAATTAGACTAATTTATTAATAAAAAGTTCCAAAAAAATATATTATGCTAACATAATATATATTTTCGCCAGGTTTATGCTTTCTCCTCTATACAAATATAATATTAATTAATTTGTAATTTTTTTGACATTTAAATACATTTAGATTTTTTCACTTCATTATATAAACATTAGCTTTTTATTTATTTTCTTACCTTGTAGTAAGTAATGATATATATTATTCTTCAAAATATAATTTTAATAATTAGGCTCTTAAAAGCAATAAATGTTGTTTATAATAAAAAAATGCTTTAATAGATAAAATTACTTCCTTCTACATATTTATCTATGCACTTTTAATAATAAAAAACAAAAAATAAAGCAAAATAATTATAGGAGGTGGTTATTATGAAAAAACAAATTAAAATTATATCACTTATTGCTATTATAGCACTTGTGATAAGTCTTGGTGCAGTTGGCTGTGCAAGAAATCCAGCTAGGCCAAATACACCTTATAACACTCAATTAAATAGAAACATGAATTTTACTGGTGATAGAACAGATATGAATAGAGATTTAGATAATAACCTAAACAACAGAAATATAACTGATAATAATATTAATAATAGGGATATTGTAACTTCAGATAGAGCAGATAAAATAACTAATAAAGTGTCTGATCTAAAAGAAGTTAATAGAGCAACAGTTGTAATTTCAGGAAATACTGCTTTAGTAGGGGTAAATATCGCTGATAATATAGAAGGAAACATGACAAATAATCTAAAAGAAAAAATTAAAGACACAGTAAAAGCTACTGATAAAAATATAAGAAATGTATCTGTTACAGCAAATGCAGATCTATATAAGAGAATCGACAATATTGGTCAAGATATAAGAAATGGTAAACCTTTATCAGGTTTTGCCGCTGAAATCGAAGAAATATTAAGAAGAATTAATCCTTTAACAAGATAAATATCCGGTTTCAACCGGATATTTATCTTATACACCATAGGAAAGTTCTAATTACTTAGTGTAGACTTTCCTAAAATAGGTTTCAAAAAAGGCTGTCTTAATGTACCAATGATTCAACAGAAGCCTTTTTTATTTTTTTAATACTAAATCAGCTTCCTTTAAATGATGAATTATCTGTAGACCTTGTGGACATACAGATTCACATTGACCACATTCTACACAATTTGATGAATCAACACCTGATTTTATCATTCTTTCATAGCTATTTTTACCTACAGTTGTAGCTTCATATACGAAATAATTATTATATATTTCAAATATATCTGGTATAGCTACTTTATTTGGGCATGGCATACAGTACCTACATGACGTACATCCAACTTTGTTACGCTTATGATAAATATCTTTTATATCATTAATCAATTGGAGCTCTTTAGGCTCAAGAGACAATGGGAGCGCTTTAGAGGCAGTTTTTATGTTTTCATTTACTTGTTCAATAGTACTCATACCACTTAATAATAAAGTTACCTCAGGATGATTCCATACCCATCTTAAGGCAAGATCCGCAGGTGTACTCTTTATTCCTGATTTTTCCCATAGTATCTTCAAATCACCTTCTGGCTGTTTAGCTAGTTTTCCCCCTTTTATTGGTTCCATAATAATTACTGCTAAATCTTTTTCAGAAGCATATTTTAAACCTTGCAAGCCAGCTTGATAATGCTCATCCATGTAGTTTAATTGGATTTGACAAAAAGACCAATTATATGAATCAACAATTTCTTTGAAAACATCTACATTATCATGAAAAGAAAAACCAGCATATTTAATTCTTCCATCCGCTAAAGCTTTGTCTAGAAATTTTAGTACACCTAATTTTTTTGCATTGTTCCAGGATTTGCTACTTAAAGAATGCAAAAGATAAAAATCTATGTATTGAGTTTCAAGTTTTTCTAACTGCTCATTTAAATACTTGTCAAAATCTTCAAATGTTTCACATAGCCATACTGGAAGTTTTGTTGCTAACTTTATTTTTTGGCGATAACCATCTTTAAGTGCTTTCCCAACTAATAGTTCACTATTGCCTTGATGGTATGGATATGCTGTATCTATATAGTTAACACCATTATCTATAGCATATCTAATCATTTTAATAGCTTCATTTTCGTCAATTTTTCCATTATCTCCATCTAAAGTAGGTAGTCTCATACATCCAAAGCCAAGGTTTGATACTTCAAAATCTAGTTTCCCAAATTTTCTATACTTCATATAATCTGCCCCCTTACAAAAAATTATATATTTATCAATACTCTAATATATAATATCACAAAAAATACTAAAGAATAAAAATGATATTTTCAATTTAGTGAAATAATATTATAAATTTTGTTTTTATTACAAATACTTATTAATCTTTTTTCATATATGTTCACTATGTGCCATTTATAATATATAATTAAAATAGAACTCATTTTATTAAATCAATAGGAGGGGACTTTATGAAGAAAGAGGTAAACATTAACTGGGAACAACTGGGGTTTGGCTACATAAAAACAGATTTTAGGTACGTGTCTATATGGAAAAACGGAAAGTGGGATGAAGGAAAGCTTGTTGAGGATAATAAAATTTCAATAAGTGAAGCATCTACAGCTCTTCATTACGGCCAACAGTGTTTTGAAGGATTAAAAGCTTATAGAACAAAAGAAGGACATGTTCAGCTTTTTAGACCAGATCAAAATGCAAAGCGTTTAAATAGAAGTTGTAAACGTCTTCTTATGCCTGAATTCCCTGAAGAAAGATTTATTGATGCTTGTAAACAAGTTATTAAGGCAAATGAAGCTTATGTTCCACCATATGGTACTGGAGCAACTCTCTATCTAAGACCTTTTGAAATAGGAATTGGAGATAATTTAGGAGTAAAAACTGCTCCAGAATTTATGTTCTGCCTATTTTGTTCTCCTGTAGGACCTTACTTCAAAGGTGGAATGTCTCCTGTGAATTTCGTAGTGACAACAGAATATGATAGAGCTGCACCTTATGGAACTGGAGCAGCAAAGGTAGGAGGAAATTATGCAGGTAGTCTTATGCCTCATTCTATTGCTAAAGCAAGAGGATTTTCAGATTGTATATATTTAGATCCTGCAACTCATACAAAAATAGAAGAAGTTGGAGCAGCTAATTTCTTTGGTATTACTCATGATAATAAATTTGTTACTCCTAAATCGCCTTCTATACTTCCAAGTATTACAAAATATTCATTGATGCATATAGCTGAGCACTATTTGAACCTAGAGGTAGAAGAAAGAGATGTATTTATAGATAATTTAGATGAGTTTAAAGAAGCAGGTGCTTGTGGTACAGCTGCAGTAATTAGTCCTATTGGTGGAATAGAGTATGAAGGTAAATTACATGTCTTCTATAGTGAAACAGAAGTTGGTCCAATAACCAAGAAGCTATATGATACCTTATATGGAATTCAACTTGGCAATGTAGAAGCACCTGAAGGCTGGATTGTAAAAGTAGATGAATAATTAATCTCATAAAAATGCGGTGAAATGAACATTCACCGCATTTTTATGAGATTAATTATTTTTCCAAAATTCAGGTACAAAGAAAAGAAACACCGTAAATAATTCTAGTCTACCAAAAAGCATTAGAAGAGAAAATAAAATTTTGCTTAATGGACTAAAAAAGCCAAAGTTTTGTGTAGGGCCTACCATTTCAAATCCAGGTCCAATATTACCAAGAGTTGCAGCTACAGCACTTGCTGAGCTGAAAAAGTCAATACCCTCTAAAGAAATTAGCAGTGTTGACAAAGCAAAAATAACCATGTAAAGAAAGAAAAAGCTTGTGACGCTTACAACAACATCTGATTGAGTAATTTTCCCATTGAGCTTAATAGGTATAAAAGCTCTTGGGTGAAGTAGTTTTAATATCTCTCTTTTAACCAACTTACCCATAATTAGTAATCTAATTACTTTAATTCCTCCACCTGTAGAGCCAGCACTTCCACCAACAAACATCAGTAGAAACAGAATACCTTTACTAAAGTCTGTCCATTTATTGAAATCAGTAGTACTATATCCTGTAGTAGTAATTATTGAGGAAACTTGAAAAAGTGCATGTTTAAAAGTCTCAAAAAAAGAACTATAAACTTTTCCGTATAGATTAAGAGTTATTAAAATAGTACTAATTCCAATGATGCCTAAATAAAGCTTCAATTCGGAATTCTTGATAACATTTTTCCATCTACCCTTAATTATCTCATAATAAAGTGGGAAATTAATCCCTGATGCTATCATAAATATTGCAATCACAAAAACTATATAACTACTTTTGAATGCTCCTACACTGCTATTTCTAGATGAAAATCCTCCTGTCCCAACTGTTCCAAAAGTATGTATAAGGGACTCAAACAAAGACATTCCACCAAAACAAAGCAAGGCAGTCTGCAAAATAGTTAATCCTAAATATAATGTATATAATATTTTAGCAGTATCTTTAATTTTAGGAACTAATTTATCTGTAATAGGACCTGGGCTTTCAGCTTTAAAAATTTGATATCCTCCTACTCCAATAGCTGGAAGAATTGCAATTGTAAGTACAAGAATTCCCATACCTCCAATCCAATGTGTAAAAGATCTCCAGAAAAGAATTCCTTTTGGTAACACTTCTATATCACTTAATAAAGTGGCACCTGTAGTTGTAAAACCAGAAACAGTTTCAAAAAAGGCATCTACTAGAGATGGAATACTTGAGGAAAATACAAATGGTAAAGCTCCAAAGAAAGAAGCAAAAACCCAACCTAGAGTAACTATCAATAAAGCATCCCTAGCTTTAATTCTTTTAGTCTTTACAGAAACCTTAGTCATAGGAAAACCAATTAAGAGCAACAATAAAATCGAATACACAAAGGCAAGGAGATCCTTTCCGCCTGTAAACAAAGATATTATAAGCGATGGAATAAGAGCTATAATCTCAAATAGAAGAAGGTCCCCTAAAACCTTTATAATGATCCCATAGTTCATCAATTAATCCCCCTTTTGTCTTATAAAAAAGTTTTTCTAGGGTTATAACCTCTGATTGCAGACAAAAAACAATTAATCTATCACCAGGATTAATTATTGAATTACCATCTGGAATAATCACCTTACCTTTTTGCACTATGGAACCTATAATTATTCCCTTAGGCAAACCAAGTTCAACTAAAGGTTTTCCCACAACTCTAGAGTTTTCTTTTGCTATAAGTTCTAATACTTCTGCCTGCCCACCTATTAATAGAGATAAAGAAACAACTCTACCGCCCTGAATAAATCTCATTATTTCTCCTGCTGTTATCATTATTGGATTTACTGAATTATTAATACCTAGCTGCTCAATTATTGGAATATAATTAGATCTACTTACCTTAGTAATTACTTTTCCCACACCATACTTTTTAGCTAATAAAGTCATTAAGAGATTCTCTTCATCATAACCGGTTAGAGAAACTAATGCATCTACATCACTAATATTCTCTTCTGTAAGAAGATATGGATCCGTTGCATCACCATGAATAATAAGAGCTCCTGGAAGCTCTTGAGCTAAATAGCTACATCTACCTTCATCCATTTCTATGATTTTAACAGAAACACCATGCCTTATTAATCTTTTTGCTAAATAATATGTGGCTTTCCCGCCTCCAAGTATCATAGCTTTCTTAACAATAATATTATTTTCTAAATTGCGACTACTATTTTTAAATAGACTAATACTTTCTTTTTCACCAATAAAATAAACTGTATCATTTCCTTGTAATACTGTATCTCCATGAGGAATAATAATCTTACCACCTCTATGAATGGCAGCAATTAAAACTGATTTAGGTATTCTTATATCTTTAATTTTCAAGCCTTCCATGCCATCTAGATCATTTACTCTAAAATTAACTATGCTAACCTTACCTTTTGCAAAGTCTTCCATATTAAGAGCTTGCCCTTTTAATAAATGTGCTCCTATTTCCTTAGCCATCTCAAGCTCTGGGTTAGCAACATAATCAATATCTAAATGTTTCTTTAACATCTCTATTTGTTCTGAGTACTCTGGGTCTCTTATTCTCGCTACAACTCTTTTGCAGCCAAGTTTTTTTGCAAGATAACAAATTAACATATTTGTGTCATCATTATTAGTAGTGGCAATCAATAAATCCGAATTTTTCACATTGAAATCTTCAAGGACTGATATCTGAGCTCCATTTCCTCTGTAAATAAGTACATCGAGCTGATTGCTTGCTCTTTCAAGTGCTTTTTCGTTAATATCTATCATTACAACATTGTTATCATTTTGGGAAAGAAATTCTGCTAAAATATAGCCCAGCTTTCCTGCACCTACAATAATAATATTCATTCATAACTTCCTTTCTACTAGTAGAAACTACTATTTTATTACTTATTCAGTTTAGAAAAAGTTTCAGTGTCAAAAATCTCATTCTTATCTAATACACATATTTTACGTATATCTTCATCAGTTGCTTTTTCTTTTAGCTCATTGTTTGTATTGTGTAAGGTTGATTTAAAAAGCTTTCTATTGTCTAGTATCCATATTTTTTCTGTGAATTCTTTTGTTCCAACGCTTGATAATGCTTTTTCCATATCATACATTCTAGCGTCTATTATGTCAATATAGTGTAAAAGCTCACCTTCTGGTATCATAGGCTTTTTAGGACTTCCAAACTCAGGCTCATAATGATGAGAAAGAAGCATATGCTGTAAAAGTATAGAGGTTTCTCTATTTATTCCTAGTCTCCTTGAGACATTATCAATTATCTTTATTCCTTGTATTATGTGTCCCAACAGCTGCCCTTCAACAGTATATTCAGAAACAATTCCTAGCTCATTTGCATCCATCTCATCTATTTTAGCTATATCATGTAATATAATACCCGCATATAGAAGATCCTTATTAATATTTGTGTAGACTTCTATTAGTCTCTCTGCTGTCATTAACATTCGCATGATATGATAAAGAAGTCCTGAACGAATAGAATGATGATTTTGCTTAGCAGCTGGATAAAAAAATAATTTATCTTTATATTCCTCTATAATATCTATAACTACTTTTTTAATATCTTCGTTTTCAATTTTTCTTATGTAGTATTGTAACTGTTTGTACATATCTTCAGGTTCATAGGGTGCAGTTTGTATATATTCTGCTAAATTAATTTTATCAGAATCTGTAGCTAGCCTTATAAGAGCAATTCGTATCTGTTTTTTCCCTTGCCACTCACTGACATCACCTCTTATTTTTACTATAGAATTCTTAGAATAATTGAATATATCTTCTTCCTTACAATCCCATAGTTTGGCATTTATATCTCCAGTATTATCGCTTAATTTGATGTCCAAGAAGCTATTTCCATTAGATGCTGTCTTAGCTTCTATTTCTTTTATTAAGTAAAATCCTTCTATCCTTTCATTAACATTAAATTCTGCTATTTTTTTTGAGTTCATATATTATCACTCCAGAAAATTATTCAAGTTTTTTCCACAATAAGGACAATATAAAAATCTATCCTCCACCTCATAATTACACGAATTACAAATTCTTGTATTGTTGTACTTTCTTAGTTCTTTTAATTCCCAATATGAAATATTTTCATCTTCCCCTCGTTCCACTTTTTTACCTTTCTCTCTTGTTATTTCATAAATTGTATTACAGCTATTACACATTATGTAGTAACTCTCATTCCACTTTAAAATAGGTAAAAGGAAGAAATGAAAGTAACTATATGTTTTTATCAATTGTCCAATTACTTCTTTATTACAATTTTTACATAAAAAGCTAGGTAGTTCTTTAATTTTCTTTTCCTTTGATTCTACACCAAATATTCCAACAAAGAACATGTTTTCACCTGCTCAAGTTATTTTATATATATAATATAGTCTATATTGAAAGACCTATTATTACAAGTCTTATTTATTATCCTCCTAAAGTTATATCTTGTTCATTATACCATTTTAAAGCTTGGAAAAAGTGAGTTTCCTTGAAATCAGGCCAATATTCATCTATTACATAAAAATCCGCATAAATTGATTGAACTGGGAGAAAGCCACTTAATCTTCTTCTACCTCCCCAACGAATTATTAAATCAACTCGTGATACATCACTAGATTTGATATGCTTTATAATGTTCTTTTTTTTATCATTTACTGCTTTTAGTTGGTTTAAATCCCATTCCCATCCATAGTTCACTAAAAAATTTACTCTCATTCCACCTTTTCCAAAGATCCTTCTTGTAGTATATGGAATCAACTCTCTAGGAAACATCGAAGATTCAATATTCCCAACTACTAGCAAAGAGGCATCTTCTACCGAAAGCATCTGTACTGCATTTATGCATGCATCTGTAAAGGCTTTTCTTTGTACAGATGGCCTCTTGGTATTATCTGCAGTAAATCCATAATAAGTGAGTTCCTTTACTCCTACCTCCTTACACAGTCTAAAAAGTGCTAGCCCAGGGTCTAATCCTTCTGCATATCCCTTTTCTTTTGTCATTCCATTTGATACTGCCCATCTCCTATTTCCGTCTGGTATAACCCCAATATGGTTTGGAATTCTCATTAAATCACCTCAAGTCTTATTTACTATTAAAAAGTAATAATTTTAAATAAAATCTAAGTTGAAAATACCTAACCATATTATTTACATATATATGATGTTTAATCCAGTTTGATGATAATGATACAACTAAAATAAAGCTGACATGATAAATATTATCTATGTCAGCTTTATTTTTTATCTAATTATTTGAAATGCTTATATTCAGCTTATTAACAGTTTCAGAAGCATTACCCATTATCATATGAACGTGTTCCATTTTATAAAGGGCATTTTCTACCCCTGAATACCCTGGCTTATCATCAAGGTTGAACACTATTACATTTTTAGATTCTTCTGCCTTCAGTACTGGCATCCCATAGATCGGTGTACCTTCTGCTGTATTTGCTGC
>NZ_JAWRHZ010000055.1:0-144972 GCF_040308045.1 Proteiniborus sp. | reverse complement strand
CGGGAGAACCTACTAGAAATTTGCTTTAGATGCACTATTTTTTGACTCTTATTTTTTCATAGAACTTTTTACATTACCCAGTAAATATATTTTATATTATATTAAATTAATATCCCACCATCAACAACAATAGTTTGACCTGTTATATACTTTGACATGTCACTTGCCAAAAATGCAACAGCATTAGCAATATCTTCAGGTTCACCAAGTTTATGAAGTGCTATTTTATCTAAATATTCTTCAACTATCTTTTCTGAAAGCTTTTCCGTCATATCAGTTTCAATAAAACCTGGAGCTACAGCATTTACTCTAATATTTTTCTTACCTACTTCTTTAGCTAACGATTTTGTAAAACCAATAATTCCTGCTTTTGATGCAGAATAATTACACTGTCCAGCATTTCCTGAGATACCAACTATAGATGCTATATTTATAATACTGCAGTTTTTTTGCTTAATCATGTTTCTTATTATACACTTAGTAACATTAAAGATGCCTTTTAAATTCACATCTATAACATCATTCCATTCTTTTTCAGTCATCCTCATAAGGAGATTATCTTTAGCAATTCCTGCATTATTAACTAATATGTCAATTTTAGAAAAATAATTCATACCTTCCTGTATCATTCTTTCAACTTCATCTATTTTGGATACATCTGCTTTTATTGCTAGTACACTTCTTCCCATATTTTCAATTTCTAACTGTACTTCCTTTGCTTTTTCTACATTGCTAGAATAAGTAAACAATATATCCGAGCCAAGTGAAGCAAGTTTAAGTGCGATAGCTCTTCCAATTCCTCTTGAACCGCCAGTAACTAATGCTATTTTTCCATTAAGATTCATTTCTTCACCTCAATTACCCTAGTTTTGTCATCAAATTCTCTAGCGTCTCAATGTTTTCAACATTATAAAGGTTCAGCCCCTTATTACAATTCTTCCCAATTCTCTTTACAAAACCAATTGAACTTTTTCCAGGGCCTATTTCAATAAATGTATCCACTCCATCGATTAACATTCTTTCTACAGATTGTTCCCATAGAACTGGCATTGAAACCTGATGAATTAATAGCTCCTTAATTTCTGCACTACTTCTAATATAATCTCCAGTAACATTTGAAATAACTTCTTTAAGCGGTTCATTTATTTTAATTTCATTTAACTCGTAACTTAATCTTTCACCAGCATCAAATAGCATACTACAATGAAATGGAGCACTCACCGGTAGAGGAATTGCTTTTTTTGCGCCTTTAGCCTTTGCAATATCGCAAGCTTCTATTATAGCTTTAACCTCTCCAGATAGAACGACTTGACCTGGGCAATTATAATTTGCTCCTTCAATAACTCCTTTTTCACTAGCTTGCTCAATTATATTTGCTATTGTATCTTTATCTAAACCAAGTATAGCAGCCATAGTACCCTTTCCCTCTGGTACTGCTTCTTGCATAAATTTTCCTCTTTTTCTTACTAATCCTATAGCATCCTCAAAGTCTAACGCTCCAGAATATACTAGAGCAGAATACTCTCCCAAGCTTAAACCTGCACAAACATCTGCAGATATTCCATATTCCTCTATTACTTTTAATATGGCAATAGATGTTGCTAATATGGCTGGTTGAGTAAACTCAGTCTTCATTAATTCTTCATCTGGCCCATCAAAGCAAAGCTTTTTAATATCTAGCTTAAGTATTTCCCTTGATATTTCAAATATATTGCTAGCAATAGTAAATCTATCTGCAATTTCTTTACCCATTCCTACATACTGTGCTCCTTGTCCTGGAAAAAGAAAAGCTATTCTGCCCATTATATCACCTCTAAATGTAAATTATTCTGTTTTTTACATTCTCTGCATCTGCTATTATATCTTGTATAACTTCTTCACATGTCTTAATATCTTTTATTAGTCCACTAATCTGACCTGCCATGACAGAGCCATTTTCTACATCTCCTTCAATGACAGCTTTTCTTAACTTACCAACTCCTAAGGTTTCTAAGGTTTCCATATCTGTATTTTGTTTTTCAAGCTCAAGAAGTTTCTTTGTGAATTTATTTCTTAATGATCTTACGGGGTGTCCAGTACTTCTTCCTGTAACTATAGCATCTCTATCTGCTGAATTAATAATCGCATTTTTATATTTTTCATGTGCCTGACACTCAACTGTACAAACAAATCTTGTACCTATTTGAACTCCCTTTGCTCCTAATGCTAGTGAGGCAATAAAACCTCTGCCATCAGCAATTCCGCCTGCAGCAATTACTGGTATACTAACTTCATCTGCAACTTGAGGGACTAAGGACATAGTTGTTAGTTCCCCGATGTGTCCTCCAGCTTCAGTACCTTCCACAATAATTGCATCTGCTCCTATTTTCTCCATTCTTTTTGCTAAAGCAACTGAAGGCACTACTGGTATTACTTTTGTCCCTATTTCTTTAAACATACTCATATATTTTCCAGGATTACCTGCCCCAGTCGTCACTACTGGTGCTTTCTCTTCATATAAAAGCTGAATTATTTCATCAACATAAGGAGATAAAAGCATTACATTAACACCAAACGACTTATCTGTAAGTCTCTTTATCTTAGTTATCTCCTCTTTTATTACAGCTTTTGGGGCAGCGCCACATCCTATAACTCCTAAACCGCCAGCGTTTGAGACTGCTGCAGCTAGTTCTGCTGTAGCTACCCAAGCCATGCCACCTTGGATTATTGGATATTTAATATTTAACAAATCACATATTTCCGTTTTAATCAAATTAGTACCTCCCTTTACTATACCACCTTATTAACATGGCTCCCCAAGTAAGCCCTCCTCCAAAGCCAATAAGTAAAACTACATCATTGTCTTTGATTTTATTTTTTCTTACAGCTTCATCTAGTGCTACAGGTATAGAAGCAGAAGACATATTTCCGTAATTCTCTAAATTTACATATACTTTGTTTTCTGCAAGCTTTAATTTTTTTCTAGCAGATTCAATAATTCTCATGTTTGCTTGATGGGGTACTAAATAATCAATATCTCCCAAATTTAGTTTATTCTTTTCTATAATTTTAAGAGATATTTCTTCCATCTTTCTTACTGCAAATTTGAACACTTCGTTTCCTTCCATATATATATAATGCAGCTTGTTTTTAATAGTTTCTTCTGTAGCTGGCATTAATGAGCCTCCTGCAACAAGCTTCAATAGGTTTTTTCCTTCACCATCTGCACCTAAGTCTAATCCTAGTATACCCTTTCCTTCTGGAACTTCACTTATCACAGCCGCTCCCGCCCCGTCGCCAAATAATACGCATGTGTTTCTATCTGTCCAGTCTGTTATTCTAGAAAGTGCATCAGTACCTATGAGTAAAACGTTCTTATATATTCTTGCACTTACAAAAGAATATGCTACTGAAAGACCATATAGAAACCCTGAACAAGCTGCTTCCAAATCAAATGCAGCTGCATTTTTGCATTTTAAACTTTCTTGTACTAAGCAAGCTGTTGAAGGAAACATCATATCTGGTGTAACTGTCGAAACAATAATTAAATCTATAGCTTCTGGTTGTAATTCTGAAGCTTCAAGAGCTTTTTTAGCTGCTTCAATTGCCATATATGATGACCCTTTTTCCTTATCAAGGATTCTTCTTTCCTTAATTCCAGTACGAGTTCTGATCCATTCATCTGATGTATCTACAATTTTTTCCAAATCGAAATTTGTTATTACTTTTTCTGGCACATAGCTTCCTGTGCCAATAATTCCCACTCCATTAAAACCTTTCCTCTGTGTCATGATTACCTCCCAAAGAGCTTATCTCATCTTCTATCTTTTCGATTACTTTATTCTCTACAAAGACCTTAGCTTGTTTTATGGCATTCTTAATGGCTTTAGCATCTGAACTGCCGTGAGCCTTTATCACAACACCCCTTGTACCTAATAAAGGAGCTCCCCCATATTCTGTATAATCAAGCCTTTTTTTAAATTTTTTAAAACCTGATTTTAATAGTAATGCTCCAATTTTACTTTTAATTGAGCTCATAAACTCATCTTTTAGCATACTGAAAATCGACATAGCGAGCCCTTCAGTTAACTTTAATATAATATTTCCAACAAATCCATCACAAACTAAAACATCAGCTACTCCTTCAGGAATATCTCTTGCTTCTATATTACCAACAAAATTAATATTTGAACTTCTCAATAACAGATATGCCTCTTTTGATAATTCATTTCCTTTGCCTTCTTCAGTACCAATATTTATAAGCGAAACCTTAGGATTACCAATGTTTAAAATTTTTTCTGTATAGATTGAACCCATAATAGCGAACTGCTGAAGATATTTAGCTTTACAATCAGTATTAGCACCAGCATCTAACAATAAAGAAACACCTCTTTTTGTAGGATATGGTATTGCAAGAGCAGCTCTATCTATCCCTTTAATTCTCTTGACAATAAACAGTCCACCTGCAAGTAAAGCTCCTGTGCTCCCAGAAGATACAAAAGCATCTGCTGAACCTTCTTTTACGAGATTAAGTCCAATCACCATTGAAGATTTCTTTTTTCTTCTTATGGCCATAGCTGGCTCTTCGTCGTTTGTTATGACTTCTTCAGCATTTATAATTTCTATATCACTTCCGCAATAGTTGTTTTTTAATATTTCATTTTTAATCTTCTCTTCATTGCCTATAAGGATTATATTAACTCCCAATTCTTTTATTGCCTCAATGCTTCCCTTAACTGTGGCTAGTAAACCTTGGTCTCCTCCCATAGCATCTACAGCTATTATCATATTAATTCTCCTCCTGATTATTTTGCTCAATAGATACGAGTATAAATTTTCCCCTGAAAACTTGTTTTTGTCCAACATAGGTAAAAACATGGACAAAATATTTGTTACCTCTTTTTCTAGTTACCTCTGCCTTTGCAATTAATTTTTCCCCGGCCTTTACAAGATCCTTATATTTTACATTTGCAACTCCTGTTAATGCAACATCAGCGTCAATTACTGCGATAGCTAAAGACTCTGCTTGAGCATAGATGTTATGTCCTCTTACAACACTAGTTTTCATGAAAGCCATATTCTCATCTGTTTCAAGTATTGAGATACCATTTTTCCCTAAGTTAATATCCACTAGTTCTCCTACGATTTCAGTTCCTCCAATTGTTCTAACTTTTGAATAGCTTTGCTCAGCTACATTTTTTATTCTCTCTCTCAATTCTGGTATCCCTAATTCAAGTCTATCTAGCCTTATGGTTTGAATACTTACATTGAACATTTGCATTAACTCTTCATCAGTTAAAAATGGGTCCTTTTTTAATTTTTCAACAAGTCTAATATGTCTCTCTTTTTTACTTAACTTTACGTTATTCATAATTTTCACCTCGAGTTAATACTTGTATTTAGTACCTGATACTAATATTAAGTATACAATGATGCGTAAAAAAAATCAAGGGGTTTTTAAATAAAAAAAAGATAGTGGTCTTATACACTATCTCTTTTCACATACTATTCAACAGATACAACTTCTTTGTTTTTATAATACCCACAAGATTTGCAAACTCTATGTGGTAACTTCGGCTCGTGACATTGTGGGCATTCAACTACAGTTGCTTTTGTTAATACTTGAGCTGATGCTCTTCTTTTATCTCTTCTTGCCTTTGATGTCTTTCGTTTTGGTACTGCCATTAAAAACACCTCCTTAAATCAGTCAAATAAATCTTTTAGTTTAGCTAGACGAGGATCAATTTCTTGAATATTACAATTACACTCTTCTTTATTCAAATCTTTTCCACAGACTAGGCATAACCCTTTACAATTATCATCACATAACGACTTCATAGGTAAAGACAATAATATTGAGGTTAAAACTTGCTCTACTAATTCTACCTCGTCATTATCATAATAGAATACTAGTTCTTCATCATCTATTTTTCTTGATAATTTAGAATTTTCCACAAGTCTTCCTGATAAAGCAGTCTCTATTTTATTAACAAACTCTTTTAGACATCTAGCACAATTTTCATAGTACTCATATGAAACTGTTGCATCTAGATACAATCCTTCATCAGTCATATAAATACTGCCCTTAGTTTCAACTGGACTAGACATAATTATTTCCCTAGTTTTGGTTAATACCTTATCTAAATCCAAAGAGTGTACAAAGTCAATCTTATAAACTGCTCTATCAATTAGCTTGGATAGATCTATTTTCATTAAGTTCACCTCTTGAATATTGCCAAATTTTATTATATCTAAATTATAGAAGGTTTGTCAAGAATAATTGTTGAACTCCCATATGATAGAAAATAAGGCAGGACAATCCTGCCTGTCTAATCATATTAAGATATTAATGACTTTGTATCTCTAGCAATCATTAACTCTTCATTAGTTGGAATAACGAGAATAGCAGTAGATGTTAAGTCTTTATTTAGTTGTGCTTCTTTTCCTCTTACATTATTTAGTTCTGGATCAATTTTAATACCTAAGCACTCTAAGCCTTCACATACTTTTTCTCTGATATATCCTGAATTTTCTCCAATACCAGCTGTAAACACAAGTGCATCTATACTGCACATAGTAGCCACATATGCTCCAACGTATTTTTTTACCCTATTTACAAATACATCTATAGCTAGTTTAGCTCTCTCGTTGCCTTCTTCAGTTGCAATTTCTAAATCCCTAAAATCACTGCTAAGTCCTGAAATACCTAAGACCCCAGATTTTTTATTTAACATATCATTTGCTTCTTCAAATGTCATATTTTCTTTATCCATTATAAAAGGAATTATTGCTGGGTCAATATCTCCAGACCTAGTTCCCATAGCTAAACCTTCCAATGGTGTGAATCCCATACTTGTATCCATAGATTTTCCGCCTTGAACTGCACATACACTTGATCCATTTCCTAGATGACATGTAACAATATTTAAATCTTTAATATCTTTACCTAAAATTTCAGCAGCTCTCAAAGATACATATTTATGAGAAGTACCGTGAAATCCATATCTTCTAATTTTATACTTTTCATAATAATCATAAGGTATAGGATATATATAATTATCAGGTGTCATTGTCTGATGGAAAGCCGTATCAAAAACTGCCACCATAGGGGTGTTTGGCATAAGCTCTTTACAAGCTTCTATACCAGTTATATTAGGTGGATTATGTAATGGTGCTAATTCCACGCAGTCTCTTATGGCTTTCATAACATCGTCATCAATTATAACAGATTCAGAAAACTTTTCTCCTCCATGTACAACTCTATGTCCAACTGCACTTATTTCATCCATAGATTTAATAACTCCATAATTTGAATCAACTATTGAATCTAAAACTATCTCTAAGGCTACTTTGTGGTTACTCATTGGCTTTTCTATGATCACATCTTCCTTGCCAGTTGGTTTATGCTTTATTCTAGAGCCTTCAATACCTATTCTTTCAGCTAAACCTTTTGCTAGTACATATTCATTTGACATATCAATTAACTGATATTTAAGTGAAGAACTCCCACAGTTAATAACTAATATTTTCATATTTTCCCTCCTAAAGTGTATATATATTAACAATTCTCATAATATTATAACCTTGCAAAAAAATCAACTATATATAGATTATTTCCTATATTTTTCATTAATAATCTTCTTTTAATGATATAATAAAAATAGACTTTTTTTATTATTAATATTCATATTTTGTTATAAGGAGGTTTATATGAAAATAGTCGGACTTATTACTGAATATAATCCATTTCATAACGGTCATTTATACCATTTAAATGAATCTAAAAGAATAACAAATTCTGAGTATTCTGTTGCAATTATGAGTGGAAACTTCCTTCAAAGAGGTGAGCCAGCTTTAGTTGATAAGTGGACTAGAGCGAAAATGGCTGTAGATAACGGAGTTGATTTGGTAATAGAGTTACCAATAATATATGCGTGTCAAAGCGCTGAATTATTTGCATTTGGCGCTATTAAAATACTTGATAGTATGGGATGTATAGATAGTGTCTGTTTTGGTAGCGAGCTTGGTGATATTCAGTTATTAAACTATATTACTAAAATACTTTATTACGAACCTGATTCTTATGTTAAATCACTAAAGTCAGCATTAGAGCAAGGATTTTCTTATCCAAAAGCTATAGAATATGCCTTAATTAATTATCTAAAAGAATCTAGCACTATTGACACATCTATAATTAGTAACATCATCTCTAACCCTAACAATATTCTCTCAATAGAATATTTGAAGGCATTAAATAGAATTGGTAGCGAGATTAAGCCTTATACAATTAAGAGGAAACAGTCAAGATATCATGATAAAAGTCTTACTGGATCTATATCTAGTGCAACAGCTATTCGTGAACAGATTATTAACAATTCTTGGATGGAAAACATTAAACACACCGTACCTCCAATCACATATAAACATCTAAAAAACTTTTATAGTGAAAATAATGATTTTAATTCGCTAAACAATTTTTCTGTAATATTATTGTATTTATTGAGAAATACTACTTCAGAAAAACTTAAAAATATAATAGATGTGACTGAAGGACTGGAAAATAGAATTATAAGCTGTTCTAATAACCATAGTAATATATATGAAATATTAAATTGTATGAATACTAAAAGATATACTACAACTAGGTTAAAAAGAATACTTATTCATTTACTCATTAACTTAAATAAAGATATATTTAATAATCTCAATTTACATGGTCCTCAATACATAAGAATATTAGGGATGAGTGCTAAAGGCATTAAAATAATAAAACAAGCAAAAAGAACAAGTTCTTTACCCATAATAACAAAATTTGCTGACTATATAATGTTAAATAACGAAATTTTAAATCAAATGATTGAACTTGATAAAAAAGCAACTGATATTTATGTATTGGGTCTTAGTAAAAGTCAAATGAAATCGAACTTAGATTATTTCACATCTCCATATATTAGGTTATAGATTTTCATAATTTAGCTTGTTTCTATAGACACAGTTTTCTTTTGAACAAGTCTCAGATTATATTCATATTATCAAAATGGCCTCAATATAATATATCAGTAGAGACAACAGGAGGCCCATTATGACTAAATATATGTTTATATTACCTATTACAGTTATTGTGTTTTTTGCAGTATATTTATTTAACAAAAAAAAATTTTTTAAACTTAAGAATATCAAAACATATTTACTTGCCTTACTAGTAATATTTTTTGTTTCTAGTCTAATAATATTTCCTTATAATACTATAAACGCAGCACTAAAAGGTCTAAAAACGTGGGCAAATATCGTTCTACCGTCTTTAATGCCTTTTTTTATTGGAGCAGAAATGCTCATAGGACTTGGAGTAGTTAATTTTATAGGAGTACTTTTAAATCCAATAATGCAGCCTTTATTTGGTGTTTCTGGTGAAGGCTCTTTTTCCTTTGCGATGAGTATTGCATCAGGTTATCCAGTAGGGGTTTCTTTAATTTCTAAACTTAGGCAGCAAAAAATCATTAATAGAATTGAAGCTCAAAGGCTAGTTTCATTTTGTAGTACTTCAGGCCCGCTATTTATGATTGGAGCTGTTTCTGTAGGCATGTTCAATAATCCTTCCATAGGTGCCTTATTAACATCTTCTCACTACTTAGGCGCCATAACAACAGGTATAATTTTTAGAAATTATGGATGTTTCAAAGCAAAAAAAAGTAAAAATGTATATAATAAAAAAAACTATCTTAAAAGTGCATTCAAAGAATTAATAGAAGCTAGAAAAAGGGACGGTAGAAGTATAAGTATATTGATGAATGATTCAATTAAATCTGCTCTTGAAGCAATGTTTATGGTTGGGGGATTTATAATTATATATTCAGTTATTATTGAAATTTTAGCAACTACAGGGGTCATTAATTTTCTGTCAAGTATAATTAAAATCATAATACCTATTAATCTAGATACAAAGCTTGTTGAAGGATTTATTAGTGGACTTTTAGAAATGACAAATGGATGCAAATTAGTTTCTGAAGCAAAGACCACAAGCATTATTACACAATTATGTACAGTGAGTTTTTTAATAGGTTGGAGTGGTTTTTCAATACATAGCCAATCTATTAGCATGATCAATTTAACTGATATCAGTTCCAAGCTATATTTGTTATCAAAAGTTCTTCATGCCTTATTTTCATCAATGTATTGTTATGGATTATACAAAATGCTTTTTAATAATATTATAGTTGCTTCCTTTTTAGCTAGTAGTAATAGTATGCATGAAAGTATCTTAGGAAACTGGCTAAAGATTCTTAAGTTTTCAATAGGTTTAGAGCTTATATTCATAATAGTAGTTATCTCTATTTCAATTGTTATCGGAAGTATGTATAGTATCAAATCTCTTGCTATCAAAAAATAACAGAGCTCCTCGTATGAGGAGTCTACTATTTTTAAAAATTATTTAATTCTTGTCTATTCTTTTCTAATGTATCAATAATATTTTTTAATTTTACTTCTGTTTCTTTAAGAAGACCATCAGCATATTCTCTTGCTCCTATTCGTATTTCTTTAGCATTATTTTGAGCCTTTGAAACAATCTCTTCTGCCCTTTCATAAGCTAATTTTGTAATCTCATCTTGTTCAACCATTTCTTCAATATGTATTTTTACTTCTTTAACCATAGTATCTGCTTCATTTTGGGCTTCGGCTAGAATCCTTTGCCTTTCTTCCTTGATCCATTCAGCTTGCTTTATTTCATCAGGTAATTTTATTCTTATTTCCTTAATAATCTCTAAAATATCTCCTTTGTCTACTAGTGCTTTGCCTGCAAAAGGTATTGTTGAACTTCCTTCAATAATATCCTCAATTTCATCTAGCAGTTTTAAGACATCCATTTTTTTAAACCCCCTTAAGTTTTTCCTTTATTGCTAATTCCACTATTTTAGGTACTAAGCCATTAATATTTCCGTTAAAGCTAGCAACTTCCTTAACAATACTTGAGCTTAAATATGAATATTGGTTCCTTGCAATCAAAAAAACCGTTTCTGCATCATCATAAAGTCTATTATTCATTAAAGCCATTTGCATTTCATATTCAAAATCTGAAACAGCTCTTAATCCTCTAACTATTAGTTTTACTTGGTTTTTCTTCATATAGTCTACTAATAAACCACTAAAAGAATCAACTTCAACATTTTTTATATCTTTGGTTACCTCTCTTAATAAATTTATCCTTTCCTCAACAGTAAACATATGTTTTTTCGAAGGATTATTCAAAACCAGCACAGTAATTCTTCCAAATTTCTTTGAACACCTTTCTATAATATCTAAATGTCCATTAGTTACTGGATCAAAAGTCCCCGAGTAAACTGCATTCATCATTCAACCTCCCATAGATGTAAAAAGATATTGTAGTTCCTCCATACTTTCGAAAATCTTTCTTAAATAAGTTGTTTGCAAATTTTGGTAAAATTAATTTGCTTTCGTGTTCAACTACAATAATTCCTTTATCTTTTAGTATTTTATTTTTGCTTATTTTTTCAAGTATAGGCACTATAATTTCCTTTTCATATGGAGGGTCTAAAAAGATAAAATCAAATACAATGCCCTTTGAACCTAGTATGCTTAGAGCTTTTTCAGCAGTATTTTTATATACAACAGCTTGTTCTATAAGCTTTGTTCTATTCAAATTTTCCTTAATAGATTTTATGCTATTAATATCATTGTCAATGAAATAACAAACATTAGCTCCTCTACTTAAAAACTCTATCCCCATATTTCCAGAACCTGCATAAAGGTCTAGTACTTGGCTCTTATCTGAAATATCACCAAGAATATTAAAAATAGCTTCTTTTACTTTATCAGATGTAGGGCGAGTATGAAGCCCTTTAGGAGCAATCAATTTGCTTCCTTTTGATTTTCCTGTAATAACACGCAAGAAAATTCCTCCTCATTTGTAATTACTATTTTACCACAAAATTCTCAAGTTCTAAACAATATAATTATCTTTTTTGCAAAATACTCAAATATTAGTATTTTTATCCTGGTTTTCCGCTAAATTTTTTTATATTTCAATTAAAAGATATTAGTTCAGACTCTTTATTAAATAATTTTATCATTTTCTTTTTTAGCATTTTGTATTTTTCTGATGACAAATTAATATCTTCTTCTAGTACTCGTAATGCTATTCTTTGTGCTGTTGTTACGGTATTCATATCAGAAAATAAATTGGCAATTTTTAATTCAGGTAATCCATGCTGTCTTGTTCCAAAAAATTCACCTGGTCCTCTAGTTTCTAGGTCTTTCTCAGCTATTATAAATCCGTCATTTGACCTCTCCATTATAGACATTCTTTCTTTTGATACCTTACTTTTACTTTCATTTACTAATATACAGTAAGATTGATAGTTTCCTCTTCCAACTCTCCCCCTTAACTGATGAAGTTGAGCTAAACCAAATCTCTCAGCATTCTCGACCATCATTACATTAGCATTTGGAACATTTACTCCAACCTCAATTACAGTGGTTGATATTAAAATATCTATTTCTCCATTTTTAAATTTAGTCATTATACTATCCTTTTCTACACTCTTCATTTGGCCGTGAAGCAATCCAAGCTTTAATTCAGTAAAATATTTGTCTTTTAATACTTCATATAATTTATTTGCAGATTGGGCCTCAATATTTTCTGATTCTTCAACTAAAGGGCAAACAATATATGCCTGTCTACCTTTACTAATCTGTTTTTTTATAAATGAGTAAGCTCTATCTTTCATATCCCCTGTAATTGCAAAAGTTTGGATTTTTTTCCTCCCTGCTGGAAGTTCATCAATTACTGACACTTCAAGATCTCCATATAATATTAATGCTAAAGTTCTAGGAATAGGAGTTGCGGTCATAACAAGAACATCTGGATTGCTCCCCTTTAAAGATAGGATTGCCCTTTGTCTAACACCAAATCTATGTTGTTCGTCTGTTATTGCTAATCCCAGATTATAGAAGATTACATTATCTTGTAGCACTGCATGAGTACCAATTATTACATTTACTTCACCAGTCTTAATTTTTTTTAATATATCTTTTTTCTTTTTTGCTGGGATATTACTAATCAACAATTCACAATTAACATTGTATTTCTCAAGTAAAGATTTTACACTATCAAAATGCTGAGTTGCTAGTATTTCAGTAGGTGCCATCATTACAGATTGATATCCTGAGTTAAATGCCTTTAACATTGCTAATACAGCAATAATTGTTTTTCCCGATCCTACATCACCTTGAACTAACCGATTCATCTGTTTAGAAGATTCCATATCATTTTTTATTTCATTAAAAACTTTTAATTGTGCAGATGTTAATTTATATGGAAGTGACTCTATAAGATTATGAGTTTTATCATTTCTAGCAAATTGAATGCCTTCATAATTAATGGAATTTCTCTTTTTTAGAAGAAATAAACCTAGTTGCAATACTAATAACTCTTCAAAAACTAATCTTTCCTTAGCTTTTTTATAGGAAAGTCTATCTTTGGGAAAATGAATGTTACTAATAGCTTGGTTAAATGAACATAGATTTAGCTCACTAATAATATTATTTGGCATAATATCTTTAGCATCGTCTAAATACAAAACTAAAGCTTGTTCTATAATCTTAGTTATTTCATTATTAGTTAGACCTTCAGTCAATTGATAAATAGGAACTATCCTTCCAATTTTCTTTCCGCTTCCATTATTTTTTTCATATATGGGATTTTGCATCTCAAAATAATTCTGTGCTCTTTTCACTCTTCCACTAATGTTAATAATATCTCCTATGCTAATATTATTTACTATATATTCTTGGTTAAACCAAGTTAAATACATTATACCTGTTTCATCTTTCGCTAGCATCTTAGTTATTGTCATGTTTCTTCTAGGTTTAAAAGTTTTGGGAGTACTACAAATAATTACTTTTAAATTTGCCTTCTCTCCGTTCTTTAAAGACGATATCTTTTTTGTTTCTCTTCTGTCCTCATATAACCTAGGAAAATAGTATATCAAATCTTCAATTGTTTTTATGCCAACTTTATTTAATAATTTTGCTTTTTTAGGACCTACGCCTTTAATATATTGGACTGATTTATCAAGTATCTCCAAAATGCTCACCTCTATAATTTACTAAGTATATTATACAAAAAATAAACAAGAATCCAAAGTCAATTACCTCGAATTCTTGTAAAACAAAAATATAATATACATTTATTCAACTGAAATCAAATAATAATAAAGAGGCTGTCCTCCAAAAACAACTTCAATATCTAGGTCTTCAAACTCTTCTTCGAGTCTATTTGCAAGTTCATTTGCATCTTCTTCGGATAAATCATTCCCATAAAATAAAGTAATTAGACCATTGTCATCAGTTACCATAGTTTTAACTAAGTCAAAAGCTACATCATGAACATTGTTACCTATTACTTCTATCTTCCCATCAAAAATTCCCATAATGTCATCTTTTTTAATCTCTTTTTCTTCTATGATTGTATCTCTAACAGAAAAAGTTACTTGACCAGTTTTCACTGTAGATATTAAACTTTTCATGTTTGAAATGTTATCTTCCATGCTAAGTTCTTCGTCAAAAGCAACTAATGCAGCTATCCCTTGAGGAATAGTTTTAGTTGGTAATACCTCTACTTTTTTGTTACTCATTTCTTTTGCTTGAGTAGCTGCTAAAATTATATTACTATTATTAGGCAAAATAATAATGTTTTCTCCTTTTACATTATCAACAGCAGTGAGGATATCCTCCGTGCTTGGATTCATAGTCTGTCCGCCTGTAATTACATAGTCAGCATTCAGATCATTAAAAACATTAGAAAGTCCTTCGCCCATTGAAACAGTAATAAAGCTATACTTTTTATTTTCCATTAGTTCTGGATTTTCTGTTGTTTTTGTAGTTGCAGTATAATCAGCTATATTACTCCTATGCTGATATCTCATATTATCTATTTTGATATCTATAAGTTCACCATATTGCAATGCTTTTTGCAATACCTCTCCAGGATTGTTTGTATGAATATGTACTTTTATAATATTTTCCCCACCAACTACAAGCATAGAATCTCCAAGACTCACTATTTTATCTCTAAATACCTTTTCGTCCACTGTTGCTTTGTCGATAATAAATTCAGTACAATATCCAAATTTGATATTTTCATCAGTTTCTGTAAAAAAATGAACAGTTTCACCTTTAGCTACTGTTTCCTCGATTAGTACCTCTTCTTCACCAGTTAAGGCTTCTAGAGCACCTATGAATATAGTAATAAGCCCTTTTCCCCCTGCATCTACAACTCCTGCCTGTTTTAAAACAGGCAACATTTCCGGTGTTTTCTCGAGAGTATTTTCTCCATGTTTAATAACAGCTTTCAAGAATTCAACAATATCAGTTTCTTTTTTTGAAATATTCAAAGCCATATCAGCACATTCTCTAGCAACAGTCAATATAGTTCCTTCAATAGGCTTCATAACTGCTTTATAGGCAGTATCAGAACCAACCTTCAAGGCCATCGCAATTGTAGTAGTATCTACTTTATCAGCATCTTTCAAACCTTTTGCAAATCCTCTAAATAATTGAGAAAGTATTACTCCTGAGTTACCTCTTGCACCCATTAGAGAGCCATTTGAAGCAGCTGTTACAACCTTATCTATGTCATCTGTTTCTAAAGTTCTTATCTGTTTAATAGCAGACTGCATAGTCAATGACATATTAGTGCCTGTGTCTCCATCAGGAACAGGAAAGACATTTAATGCATTGACAGCTTCTTTATTTCTTTCAAGACAGTTAGCTGCTCCAAAAAATAATTTTTTGAGCATATTTCCATCTATGTATTGAATTTTCAATATTAGTACCTCCTTAGCCTACTTTTGTACTCTTACTCCCTGTACATTTATATTTACTTTTTCAACCTTTAATCCAGTTATGCTTTCTATATTGTATTTTACTTTGTCAATTATATTGTCTGCTACCACAGAAATTTTTGTACCAAATTGTACAACTACAAATAAATCAACGATAATTCTGTCACCATCTGCGTAAACCTTTACACCTTTCTTAACATGTTCTTTTTTTAATAATTCAACTAGTCCATCTGTTGCATTTCTACTAGACATTCCAACTAGTCCATAGCTTTCAGTTGCTGCTAATCCAGCAATAGTCTCTATAACATTTTCATCAATATTTATTGTTCCATATTTATTAGTCAATTTCCCTGCCATTTACAGTCCTCCTTTTATTATGGAAAATGAATAAAGGATTATATATTTATATTTTACATTATATTTGTATTATCTTCAACTTTAGAATAAATAATAATTAAAATGAACATAAAAATATCTTCATATTGCAAAAAATACCTAGTATGTGGTACAATAATATATGTTGATTTTGGAAATGTAGTATTAAATAATGATTACTATCTAACCTAGTGGTTTAAGGAGGTGTTTTATATGGCAAGGTTCTGCGAAGTATGCGGTAAGGGAAAAGTGTCAGGACACTTAGTAACTTTCTCAAATAAGAAAAGTAATAGAACTTGGTCTCCAAATGTACGTAGAATAAGAGCTATGGTTAATGGGACTCCAAAAAGAATTTACGTATGCACAAGATGTATCAGATCAGGTAATGTTGAAAGAGCATTATAAGCAGATTACCGAAATCTTTTATGACCTAACCTGGTTTTCTGAACGCTTTTATCAGAAAAATGCAGGCAGGTCAAATGCAACGAGCACACAATTTATGTGAGTGTTAACGAACAAATAAATTTGTGTTGCGAAACTGCTGATTTCGTGCAAGTCGCTTATGCAGTGGCCTAATAAATGGCTTCCAGTATAATGGAAGCCTGTCTGATTTTTTGAGCTAAAATAAATGTCTAGTATTAATTACCTAGAAAATTCTAAACAAAAACCAACCCAAGCAAATCAATAATAAACCTAGTGCAAATACCCACGCCCTTATAGGTATTACTTGAATTATTATAATAACTCCTAATACTGCTAAAACTATTCCTAAAATTTTCTTAACGCTACCATCAATCATATGCTTTCTAAATTTCCATCTTCTATATCCACGCATATAGACACCCCTTATAAGGCTACTATTATATAGTATTCTCCGAATAAAAAAATGTGACAAAAAAGCCGGCAAATTGCCGACTTTCCTATCTAGTCTCTTGATCTTATAACAAGGCATATTCCTTCTTCAACTTTTACTAATCCTACCTCATCCTTTATTGCATTGCTTATACCCAAAGTAGAACCAATGTTAAAATCTACACAATTAGTATCATATTCAAACCCTTGAAGACTAACTTTTGAATTAATTAATGGTATTATTGAAATAAAACTATCTTCTTTATTATTTAACCTAAGTAGATCTTTCGTTATAAATACTTCATTGTGGCTATCTATAACAGTAATATTAATATTTTGATTAATAAATTTATAGAGTAACATTATATTCGCCATAGAATGATCTAGACGACTACCTATAGCGCCTAACAATACAATATCATTAGCTCCCTTTTCAATGGCATATTCTATTGATAGCTCTGTGTCAGTTTTATCTTTATGAGTTGAATGTTTTTGTAGTCCTACTCCTACTCGTTTAAATCTATTTAAAATTTCTAAATCTAATGAGTCCAAATCTCCAATTATAAAATCTGGGGTAAGGTTTTCACTAAATAAATGTCTTGCGCCTCCATCTGCACAAATAACTATATCAGCATTTTGAAAATAATAGTCTATATCTATGTCATTCAAGTTTCCATTGGATATAATCAAAGCCTTCATTTAATCACTCTCTTTACATAATAGCTTTTCTAATAGGCTTCCATAAAAGTATAATAATTATGATAGATATTACTAATTCTACTAATAGATAGGCTCCATTATACCCTAATGAGTATAGCCATGAGTTTATATCAGCAGCATTTTCTGAAAAAAACACAACCCCTGATAAAACATGGCTAATAAATCTTCCGAATATCGCTATAAGTATCCCAAATATTGCACCAACATAATCCATAGTTTTACTGCCAGGGTTTATATTACTTATGTTTCTATATAAGCCACTCAATCCTAGTAATCCAAATGCTATTGGATAATCTAAAAGGAATTGTATTGGATGCACAATGTATGGTTCTAAAATTGCTTGAAGTATTCCATAAACTAATCCTACTATTATTCCAGGTAATGTACCCCATCTTATCCCAATAAGAATTATTGGAATCATACTTCCAGCAGTTACAGAACCACCAAAAGGTGCTTCATAAACCTTTATCATACTTAGTACAGTGGCTAACGCTATCATAATACCACTTTCTGTTAAAAACCTTACTTTCTCTTTTTTTTCGATAGATATCATAAAAAAACCTCCCTTTGTGATTTTAGAATATTTACTAGGGAGGGATTAGTGTCTATTTAGTTTTCAATAGCACATAAGTGCAATGAAATATAATTTATAAACACTTCCCTACGCTAGTGTTAACTAGATCAGGTTAAAGGGTCGAAGCGAAAATTGCCTCCTCTCAGCACTAATGCTCCCCTAGTGTGAAATATTCCTGTTTGCTTACATTATAGCAAGTATTTAAATGAAAGTAAAGCTATATGTTCTTAAACATTTTAGTAGTATTTACAATATCATTACTATTAAAAATAGCTGAGCCCGCAACAAATATATTAGCTCCATAAGATTCTACTTCTTTAATATTGTCTAATTTTATCCCGCCATCAACTTGTATATCAATATTTTTATTAAAACTACTAATTAGATTTCTTAAGTCTATTATTTTATCTTTCATTTGCTCGATAAAGTACTGTCCACCGAATCCAGGATTAACTGTCATAATAAGTACCATATCAATTTCATCAATTATATATTTTATATTCTCAATAGATGTAGATGGATTTAGAGCAACTCCTGCTTTTATTCCAAAGCTTTTTATATGCTGTATAGTTCTATGAAGATGTACACAAGCTTCTTGATGAACAGTAATAATATCTGCTCCTGCCTCCACAAAATCCTTTATGTACAAATCTGGATTCTCTATCATTAAATGGACATCAAAAGGTACTTTAGTTACTTTTCTAATCATTTTTATTACAGGTGCCCCAAAAGTAATATTAGGAACAAAATGACCATCCATTACATCTAAGTGAATTAAATCTGCTCCGCCTTCTTCAACTAATTTAATTTGCTCTTCTAATCTACTAAAGTCTGCCGATAAAATAGAAGGAGCTATTTTTATCATATCTAATACCTCCTAATTCGTTTAATTTCTTGTAACATACTTAAATAATTATCATATCTAGATCTGCTTATTTCTCCGATTTCAACTGCCTTTTTTACTTCACAGTTTGGTTCCTTGTAATGATTGCAACCAGAATATTTACAAAATGAACTTTTATTATATATTTCAATAAAGTATTTTTCAAGTTCATCTTCTTCTAGAAAATCAATGTCTAAAGTACTAAAGCCAGGAGTATCTACGACCCATCCACCTAAATCTAATTCAATAAGTTCTACATGTCTTGTTGTATGCTTTCCCCGACTAGTTTTTTCACTTATACTACCAGTTTGCAGACTCAAATTAGATTGAACATTATTTAGTAAAGTGGACTTTCCCACACCTGAGGGACCAGCAAATACAGTAATTTTATCTTTTAGAATATCCTTTATTTCATCTATACCTTCTTTAGTTTTACAGCTTGTTTTAATAATTTTATAACCTGCCCGTTTGTAAATTTTGTAAATCATATCTGCCTCGCCATCTGAATCTAAGTCAGATTTATTTATGCAAATAACCACATCTAGTCCCTGAAATGATGCTAGAAGTAAAAATCTATCTAAAAGCCATAAGTTAGGACCAGGTTTTTGTGCAGCAAAAACTATTACAGCTTGGTTTACATTGGAAACAGGAGGCCTTTTTAATTCTGTAATTCTATCAAAAATATGTTCTACATATCCGGTATTATCTTCATTATTAATTTTAATCAAAACTCTATCTCCAATAAGGGGAACAGTTTTGTTTTTTCTAAAAAGCCCTCTTGCTCTACATTCATAAATTGTGTCATCTACCTTTACATAATAAAAACCACCTATGCCTTTAACAATAATTCCTTCTAGCATCAATCAATCCTCCTTAAATGATAATTAGATTTCTCCTTTAAATGTGCCATCAAAATATACTTCATATCTTGCATTTTTCTTACCCTTAACCAAAACAGAAATAGATTCCTCACTTGTACTATGAATTTCATTATATATCAATTCTCTCTCATTATCTTGTATTCTATATATTTTTACTTCAACTTCCTCCTTATCCTTTGGTAAAATTATGGATAAATTATTATTTATTAATTCCTCTTCTCCAGTTCCAGTATCATTACCATTATTTGTATCATTAGGTTCATCAGAACCTTTACTTACAGTTAAGTCTATAGTTGTATTCTCTTCCACTTCTGAATTAGCTGTAAAACTCTGCCAAATCACAATGTCTTTATCCACATTCTCATTAAGCTCATATTTAGTTTCTACAAACAGTCCTCTTGAAGTAAGTATCTTCTTAGCTTCCTCTATATTTTCTCCAATAACATTAGGCACGACTACGTAATTAATCTCAGGTCCCTCACTTACGACTAGATTTACTGTAGAGCCTGCAGTAGCTTTCGTATTTCCATCTGGAGTCTGACTTATTACATAATCTTTAGGTATATCACTAGGAACATGTTTAACGATAGGCTTTAAGTCCTTAGCCCGTATTAGAATCTCTGCCTCGTCTACATGCAGATTAACTACATCTGGTACATCGACTTCTTTTTGTCCTTTACTCAATGTTACTTCAATAGGATAACCTGATTTCACAGTTTCTCCTGCATCAACACTTTGGTAAACTACGTGTCCTTCTTTATACTCTTGACTGTACACTTCATTTTTTACTCTAAAATCCAATCCCATATCAACTAGCATTTTCTTAGCTACATCCTGATGAAGTCCAACTATACTAGGAACTTTTACTTCATGTCCTTGTATCTGTCCTCTAAACCAGAAAAAGCCTGCAGTAATCCCTAATGTCAATAACAGAGCTAAAATAATTGCAGATAGTGTAACAAATCTTGAAGACCTTTTTTTTGTCATATCACCTTTTTCATTCTTCTTCTTTTTATTATTTTTTAAATCTTTATTTATAGGTTCAATTAAGGTATCGTCAATTCTAGGTATAATTCTAGTAGGAGAATCATTATAGCTAGTTATGTTAATATCATCACTTCGTTTTACCTTTCTCAAGTCATCTAGTAATAATTTAATATCACTATATCTTGAACTTTGATCTTTTTGCACACATTTCATAATTATACTTTCAACATTTTTAGGAATAGAACTGTCAAAATGTGATGGAGGTTCTATATCTTCTTGAATATGCTTTAATGCAACTGAAATTGGACTATCTCCTTGAAAAGGAACACTTCCAGTAACCATTTCATACATAACAACCCCTAAAGAATAGATGTCAGATTTTTCGTCTGTGTATCCACCTCTTGCCTGCTCAGGAGAAAAATAATGAACCGATCCAATAACATTGCTAGTATTCGTCACGGTAGAAGTTGTTGCTGCCCTTGCTATTCCAAAGTCTGTAACTTTCACTATTCCATCTTCCGTAACTAAAATATTATGAGGTTTAATATCCCTATGAACTATATGATTTTCATGGGCATGATTTAATGCTTCTGCAATTTTCATCGCAATGTCTAAAGATTCATCAATACTTAATTTCCCTTTTTCTCTAATTAATTGCTTTAAGGTTCTTCCATTAACATATTCCATTACAATATAATAAATATTATCTTCAACACCCACATCGTAAATGCTAACAATATTGGGATGAGATAAGCTAGCAGCAGCCTGGGACTCTCTTCTGAATTTATTTATGAATTCTTCGTCATTAATAAATTCAGACCTTAATATTTTTACTGCTACAAATCTATTCAGTAGTCTACATTTAGCCTTGTAAACTAGAGCCATTCCTCCTCCGCCAACTTTTTCGATAATTTCATATCTATTTCCTAATATTTTCCCAATCATGCCTTCACCTTCTTTCAACTCATCTTAATAATCATTACAGTTGTATTATCAAAGCCACCAAGTTCATTGGCTGTATCTGTGAGACTACAACATGCCTGCCGTAAATCACTGGATTCACATAAAATTTCCTTGATTTTTAAATCGCTTACCATATTAGTTAGACCATCAGTACAAAACAATATTATATCATTGCCTTCAATGCTTTTGCTAATTATATCAGCCTTTATTTCTACATCTGTACCTAAAGCTCTCGTTATGATGTTTTTTTGCGGATGATGTATTGCTTCTTCATTGCTAATGCTTCCGTTTCTTACCAACTCTGCGACTAAAGAATGATCTTGTGTCAATTGATAAAGTTCTTTTTCCCTGAATAGATAGGCTCTACTATCTCCCATGTGCCCTATAAACATTTCATTATCAAATATAATTCCAAAAGTTATTGTAGTTCCCATACCATTACAGTTTTCTTTTTCTCTAGCCTCTTTTAAAATTCTATTATTTGCTTCCATTAAAGTTAAGTTTATAAATTTAGGGATATCAAGCTTTCCTTGAATAATATTTTCTTTCTCTCTCAAATAGCTTTCTTTAATTGTTTTAGTTGCCAATAAACTGGCCACTTCTCCTGCATTATGACCACCCATGCCATCTGCCACTACAAACAAAGGTAGCTTATTGTCGTCAGAATAAAAGTAAGAATCCTGATTGATGTTCCTTACTTTCCCTATGTCTGAACATACACAAATAAACATCTAAACACCCCACTTCACAAGATAATGAATTATATAGGTATAGCATTAATTAAATGGGTTCTGATTTTTAATATAATCTCTTCTTAGCTGTCCACAAGCAGCATTTACATCTGCTCCCATTTCTCTTCTTATAGTAGTGTTTATCCCATTTTTTATTAAAATATCTTTGAAATTTCTTATTGCTTCCTCATCAGATTTAGTATGAATAAATTCTTTTATTCTATTAAGTGGAATTAGATTTACATGACATAACATTCCTTTGAGTAATTTTACTATCTCTAATGCATCTTCTTTCTTATCATTTACACCATAAATCAATGTATATTCAAATGTTATTCTTCTTTTTGTTTTATTAATATAATAATAACATGCTTCTATTATCTCGTATATACTATGTCTATTGGCTATAGGCATAATCTTTTTCCTCTCTTCATCAAATGGAGAATGAAGAGAGATAGATAAGTTTATTGGAATCTCTTCATCAGCTAAATCATAGATTTTAGGAACTAACCCACAAGTAGAGATTGTAATATGTCTATAACCCAAATTTTGTCCTTCATCATCATGTATGATTTTAAGGAACTTTAATACATTATCATAATTGTCTAATGGTTCACCACTCCCCATTAATACTATGTTAGTAACCTTATAACCTTGGTCCTTTTGTATTTGATAAAATTGTTCAAGTATCTCTCCTGGCAAAAGACTCCTAACTAGCCCACCCTTTGTTGATGCACAAAACTCACAGCCCATTCTACATCCTACTTGAGTAGACAAACAAACTGATACGCCATGCTTATATTTCATCAATACGCTTTCTATAATGTTTCTATCATCTAACATAAACAAGTACTTACTAGTATCATCAAATTTTGAGTCTAGTCTTTGAACTATTTTAAGTTTACTAATATTATAATTTAGATTCAGCTTGTCCCTTAGTCCTTGAGGGAGTTCTGTAATATTATTTATAGATGAAACCATCTTCTGATGAATCCATTTAAATGTCTGATGTGCTCGATATTTTTTCTCCCCTAGTCTTATAAATACTTCTTCTAATTCCTCCATCTCTAGTGACTTCAAATCAATATTACTCAAATAATCCCTCCTAAGAAATCCTGATAAACAATATATATTATATCATAATAATGAAATCATTAACTATATACTATATTCTATATTTTAATCATTTTAGCAATAAAAAAACCATCTGTGTTATTAATATTAGGATAGAGTTCAATATAACCATTTGTAGCTGCTTTTTTCAACTCTTCTTCTCCAATAAGCTCTTCAAAACTTCTCAAAATAAAGCTTTTATTGTTTTCAATAAACTTTCTTACTAAGATTATATTTTCTTCTTTTTGAATTGTACAAGTACTATAAATTAAGACTCCACCTTTTTTAACATATTTACTACTATTCATTAGTATTTCATATTGTAATTTTGTTATTTCTGATAGATTATCTTCTTCTTTGCTCCACTTTATGTCAGGCTTTCTTCTTATCAGCCCTAGACCGGAACAAGGAACATCTACAAGGCAACAATCTGCTTTTTCAATTAATCTCTCATCTAGTTTACGTGCATCATATTGCTCTAATTGAATAATGTTTATTCCTAGTCGCTCTATATTGCCATTTATTAAGTTTAATTTATACTCATGAATGTCTCTTGCTATTATTTTGCCCTCGTTTTCCATCTTCTGTGCTATATGGGTAGTTTTACCTCCTGGCGCACTACAAACATCTATTACTAAATCTCCTGGTTTTGGATTCATGATTTGGGCTACCAGCATAGAACTTTCATCTTGTATTTGAAAAAAGCCATTCATAAACTCATCTGTATCAGTGATTCTTACTGGATTATCTATTATAATACAATCATATGCATATTCCCCTTCTTTTACATCAAATCCTCTCTTTTTTAGCTTATACATCAATTCTTGCTTAGCAATTTTTAAAGTATTTACTCTTATATTTAACTTTGGTTTCTCATTGTTTGCTAAACATAATTCTTCTGTAAAATTCAGTCCAAAATCTTTAATCCACTTTTTAATCATCCATTTAGGATGAGAATATTTCACTGATAAATATTCTGTAGAATCTATATTTCTTTCAGGTAATTCTATATTATTTTTATTCCTAGAAATATTTCTTAATATTGCATTTACAAAGCCTACCGAACCTTTATGTCCATATTTTTTAGCCAGTTTTACCGATTCATTTACTGCTGCACTATCAGGTATTCTGTCCATAAAAATTATTTGATAGACACCAATTCTTAAAATTTCTCTAATTATAGGAGCTATTTTCTTTATCTTAATCTTTGAAAATTGCATAATAATCCAGTCTATTAAAAGTTTACTCTCAATTACTCCGTATACAATCTCTCTTATAAATGATTCGTCTAAGCTACTAATATCCTTACCTATATTTCTATTTATGGATATATTAGAATAAGCTTCTTCTTCATTAATTTCATTTAGGATGTTTACTGCAATCTCTCTTGGGTTTTTATACATAACTTCACCTCATAATAGAATCTAAAAAAACAAAGGGGTAAATACCCCTTTAATCTCTTCTTCTTGATAATGCTAATAATCTCAAAAGCTGTGCTATAGCAGTAAGAGTTGCAGCTACATAAGTCAATGCAGCAGCGTCTAATACTTTTTTTGTTGGAATCAACTCATCTTGAGTAAGATAATCACCTGTTTCCAGTTGCAATAAAGCCCTTTTACTAGCATTAAATTCTACCGGAAGGGTAATTATTTGAAATAATACTACTCCTAAATACAACATAATCCCTGCATTCACTAATGAAGGAGCGCTAAATGCAAAACCAACAATAATTAACAGCCAAACAAATCTTGAACCAAATCCAGCTATAGGTGCTATAGTATTCCTAAGTATTAAAAAAGAATAACCATCTGCGTGTTGTATGGCATGACCTACTTCATGAGCAGCCACTCCCAATGAAGCAAGTGAAGTTCCATTATAAACTGTACTAGACAGTCTCAACACCTTGTTTCTAGGATCATAGTGATCTGTTAGTTTTCCAGGGCTATACTCAATATTTACATCATACAAACCTTTTTTATCTAATATCCTCCTAGCAACCTGTGCACCTGTATAACCTGACCTACTTCCGACTCTAGAATATTTATTAAAAGCACTTTGGATTTTTGATTGTGCATACATTGCAAAAAGGATAGCAGGAATTAAAAAAATAAATTCTGGTCCAAAGTAATAACCGTAATACATTCTCTTTCTCCCTCCTTGTAAATATTATTTCAGTGAAACTCCAATTTCAAATTCGTTTCCTTTTAAGAACTCTGACACAGACATACTTCTTTTACCTGGAAACTGAATTCTTTTAATCACAATGCAATTATCTACAGCATTTACAAATATTCCTTCATCATTAACTTTTACCACCATACCATTTTCCTCTTCATTTAACTTATCAACAATATCTACCTCTAATATTTTTAAGCTATTGTTCTTGTATGTTGCATATGCTCCTGGCCATGGCTGAGTACCTCTAACTAAATTTTGTATAAGAACCGCCTTTTTATTCCAGTCAATTTTTCCAAGGTCTTTAGACATCATAGGTGCATAAGTAGCTTCTTCATGAATTTGCGGGATTTTAGTGAGATTCCTAGTCTCCAATTTCTTGAGGGTTTCTATTAATAAGTCTGCCCCCATTTTCATGAGTCTATCATGAAGTTCTCCTGCTGTTTCCTTATTTAAAATTATAGTTTCTCTTTTAAGCAACATATCTCCTGAATCTAATCCTTTTTCCATGACCATCGTTGTTACCCCAGTATTTTTTTCACCATTGATTATTGCCCAATTTATAGGAGCTGCTCCTCTGTATTTGGGAAGTAGAGAAGCATGGACATTTATACAACCAAATCTAGGTATGTTCAATATATCTTCCTTCAAAATTTGTCCATAGGCAACCACAACTATTACATCTGGGTTCTCTTGTTGAATTTTATCTATACTCTCTATTGAATTTATATTATCTGGTTGAAATACATCTAAACCTAGCTGCAAGGCTTTTTCTTTAACAGGCGTGTGTAATACTTTTTTACCTCTACCTTTTGCCTTATCAGCCTGGGAGATTACAAGGGATATTTCATAGCCATTGTTAAATAATGCTTCTAGTGTTGGGACTGAAAAATCTGGGGTTCCCATAAATACAACTTTCATTTCTAACACTCCTGTTCATCATCGGCATCTACAACCTTGTCAATATATAATATTCCATTTAAGTGGTCAATTTCATGGCAAAGTGCCCTAGCTAAAAGAGCAGTTCCTTCGATTATATTCTTATTTCCCTCAATATCTAAATGCTCTACTTTTACTCTTTCAGGTCTACATACTTTACCACTTTTACCTGGAATACTTAAACATCCTTCCAAATCTATGCTTTTTCCTTCTTCCTCTATTATTTCAGGGTTAATCATTACTATTGGTCCTTCTCCAATATCTATTACAACCACCCTTTTTAAAATACCAACTTGAGGAGCTGCTAAACCCACTCCCTCTTCTTTATACATAGTATCTAGCATATCTTGTACTAAAGTTCTTATTCTTTCGTCGATTTTATCTACTTTTCTAGACTTTTTCCTTAAAATTGGGTCATCTTCAAATCTTATCTGTCTTATAGCCATTACATAACCTCCTATATAATTGATACTGGATTTATATCTATACTTACATTTACTTTTTTATAATCCTTTTTTTCTCTATTCTTTTTATTTACCCAATCAATTGCCTTAGTTACCATAAGAATATCTGATTTATTAGTTTTAATTATGATTTGACGTCTATACTTTCCTTTAATTTTGTAAATAGGAGCATCCATAGGTCCAATAACTATTTCTCTCTTTTCTAAGCTATTAGTTTTTTTATAGATTAATTGCCTGATCTCTTCAGCAATAAAATTAGAAATATTATATGTATCCTTTTCATTTTCTCCCGAAACGATTATATTTATAATATCTGTAAATGGAGGATAGTTAAATTCCTTCCGTATGGATAATTCTTTATTGTAGAAGCTAATAAAATCATGAGACTTAGCCGTTACTATACTATAATGCTCAGGTTCATAAGTCTGAAGAATTACCTTGCCATCATATTCTCCTCTTCCAGCTCTTCCTCCTACTTGTGTCAATAATTGAAATGTCCTTTCAGAAGCCTTAAAATCAGGTATATTAAGTGTAGTATCTGCAGCGATTATCCCGACTAATGTTACATTTGGAAAATCTAATCCCTTTGATATCATTTGAGTTCCTATAAGTATATCAATATCACCTTTTTTCATTTTTCCAAATATTCTTTCATGGCTTCCCTTTCTTGAAGTTGAGTCAATATCCATTCTGGCTGTTCTAGCATGTGGAAACAACCTTTTTACTTCTTCCTCTACTTTCTGAGTGCCTGTTCCAAAATATTTAATGTATTTACTATTACAGCTAGGGCATAAAGTTGGGGGGTTCATGGTATATCCACAATAGTGGCATTTAAGAATATTTTGTGCCATATGATATGTCAACGAAATATCACATTTTTTACATTTTACAACAAAACCACATTTTCTACAAGAAATAAAGGTGGAAAATCCTCTGCGATTTAAAAAGAGAATTGTTTGTTTTTTTGCATTAAGATTTTCTGCTATAGAATTATATAGTATATTACTAAACATTGATTTATTGCCATTATCTAATTCTTTTTTCATATCTATTACTTTAATTTCAGGCATTTCCCTTCTATTTACCCTATTAGATAACTCTAGTAACTTATATTCTCCTTGTTTTGCTTTATAATAGGACTCAATTGATGGAGTTGCAGAACCAAGTATCAAAGTTGCGCCTTCTATTTCACATCTCTTTTCTCCAACTTCTATCGCATTATATTTAGGGTTCATACTAGATTTATAGCTCGTTTCATGCTCTTCATCTATAATAATAAATGCAAGATTATCAAAAGGAGCAAAAATTGCAGATCTTGCTCCTACAACAATTTGCACCTCATGTTCTTTTATTTTTCTCCACTCATCATATCTTTCTCCATTTGATAAGCCGCTATGTAATACCGCTACATTATTTCTAAATCTTCCCGCAAACCTTTCAACTGTTTGCGGAGTAAGAGATATTTCTGGTACTAGAACAATTGCTTGCTTTCCCATTTCAATTACCTTCTCTATTAGTTGAAGGTAAATCTCTGTCTTTCCACTTCCTGTTACTCCATGAATTAAATATTTATTATATCCATTTGTAAGATAATCGTTATAAATTTTATCAACACAGTATTTTTGGTCTTGTGTTAATTTAACTTTATTATACGGTTCAATTTCTTTTGTTATAGCTTCTCGCTTAACTTCCACATCTTCAATTTTTATAATTTTCTTTTCTTCTAAGGATTTCAAAGAGCTTAGGCTGCAATTAGTATTCATCATTAATTCCTTTAATTTTATTGATTCTATATTTTTAATGTAATTAATGATCTCAATCTGCTTTGTAGCGTTTTTAGCTAATTTACTGAGCGCTTCCTCCATATGCTCAAATCCAAAATTTCTTTTAACAACTTTCTCATACCTTTTATTCACTTCAGAACTAACTGTTTTTGTAATCTGTATTATTCCACTCATAAACAATGAATTTAGACTTGGATTAATGTTAGTTATTCCTGTTGCCTCTTTAATATCCTGTGCTTCTGCTTCTCCGTGTCGCTCTAAAAATTCTATTATCTTTAATTGGTTTTTGGAATTGATTTTATCTAAAATATTCTTATCATTATTTATTAAATTCACTACATCAATTGCTTTATTTGTCGTACCAGTAGGCAGCATAGTTCTAAGGATGTCACTATATTGTGCTAAGTATTTTTCCTTCATCCAAAAGCTTAACTTAATTAAATCATTAGATAAAACAGGATCATCATTAAAAATAGTTTTTATAGGTTTAATCCTTTTATATTCTATATCTGTATGGCAAATTATATTAACTATTATCCCCTCAACTAGTTTGTTGCCTATTCCAAAAGGTACCAATACCTTTTTTCCAATTTCGATATCTTTTTTATATTCTTCCGGAACAATATAGGTGAATAATCTATCAGTGTTTGAACTTGTATTGTCTACAACTACTTCGACAAATACTTTATTAGTCATAAGATCCAACCTTTCGATTTAAGCATAAAATATTTCAAAAGCTAGATGTATACACAATAAAGATAGGACTCTACCATGTCAAACATCTAGCTCTAATCAACAATTTAATATTGCAGATATTTTATCTATTATTGCTTTTGCTACTTTTTCTTTTTTCATTAGTGGATAGTCTTTTACTGTTCCATCTTTATCAATAATTGTTACTATGTTACTATCGCTTTTAAATCCAGAATTCTCAGTAAGTACATTATTCGCAACAATAAAATCTAAATTTTTTTTGTCAATCTTTTTCTTCGCATTCTCTATAAGATTTTCTGTTTCTGCAGCAAACCCGACAATTATTTGATTTCTCTTAAGCTTACCAAAGTGCGCAGCAATATCTGGATTTCTAGTAAACTTAAACTCTATTTCATCTTTGCTCTTTTTTATCTTATGTTCACTTACGGTAACTGGCCTATAATCTAAAGGAGCTGCTGCTTTTATAAGCACATGACATTCAGCAAAATGTTTTTCTATTGAACTTAACATTTCTTGAGTAGTATTCACTTTAATCAACTTAGTTCCTATAGGTGGCTCTAAATTCACTGGACCTGATACTAATATAACCTCTGCTCCTCTCCGCTGTGCTTCATTTGCAATAGCATATCCCATTTTACCACTTGAATGGTTAGTCATATATCTAACTGGATCAAGAGGTTCAATAGTAGGTCCAGCAGTCACTATGATTTTTTTTCCTTTAAGTTGGCTATTGGTTAAAGAATTTACTAAATAATCTACTATATCACATGGTTCTGCCATCTTGCCTTCTCCAAAATCACCACAGGCTAGCCTGCCAGATCCAGGTTTAATAAATTCATAGCCATATTTTTTTAGCTTATTAGAATTTTCTTTGAAAATTAAATTATTATACATATTTGTATTCATGGCTGGTGCAAAAATCACCTTTGCTTTTGTAGCCATTATTGTAGTACTTAACATATCATCAGCAATTCCATTAGCTACCTTGCCAATAATGTTGGCTGTAGCAGGTACTACTAAAAAAATATCAGCTTTTTTTGCTAAAGAAATATGCTCGATTTCCCAATGTGTTGGCTCTTTAAATATATTTACTGTCACTGGATTTTGCGATATTGATTGAAAAGTTAAAGGTGTTACAAATTCAGTTGCTGATTTAGTCATTATTATGTTTACATTTGCATTTAATTTTCTTAGTCTGCTAACTACATCAACAGCTTTATATACTGCAATGCCACCAGTAACACCCATTACTACATTTTTTCCACTAAGCATCTCATTCACCTCGCAATAAAACCTATTTGCTAGCTTGTGGTCTTGTATAAGTAACCTTACCTTCAGCCACCTCTTGGACTGCAACAGATACTGGCTTACTAGACACTGGTTCTACAAAAGGTTCTGAACCGTCCACAATTTGTCTTGCTCTTTTAGACACTAATAAAACTAAAGTGTATCTACTGTCTACATTTTTTAATAAATCATTAATTGAAGGATATAACATAAAAAACCTCCTAAATTTCTTTAATAATATCTATTTGTCTATTGACTTTATACCTTTCGGCATCAATAATTGATTCAATTCTTTTTACTGCTAACTCTATCTCATCATTCAAAACAGCATAGTCATATTTAAAAACATATTGAATTTCTTTGTATGCGGCCATAAATCTCTTTTCTATTGCATCTTCAGTCTCTGTACCTCTATTAATAATTCTTTTCTTTAGTTCTTCCATAGAAGGTGGAAGTATAAAGATAAATACTCCATCCGGATACATCTCTTTTACCTTCAGAGCACCTTGTATATCTATCTCTAATAAAACGTCATTACCTTTTTCGATTTTATCCAAAACATATTTTTTAGGAGTGCCATAATAGTTCCCATGTACATATGCATACTCAAGAAACTCTCCATTTACTATCATACTTTCAAACTCTTCTTTATCTATAAAAAAATAGCTTATTTTATCTATTTCACCAGCCCTTGGTTCTCTTGTAGTTGCAGATACTGATAAATTTATTTTGTCATTATCATGAAGTAGTTGTTTGCATACCGTCCCCTTACCTACACCTGATGGACCAGAAATAACAATAAGCAATCCATTTTCCATGTAATTCTCCTCTTTTCATAAATATATATAGTTACTCAATTTCAGTATTTTCTCTACTATTTAATCTATGTGCTACTGTTTCTGGCTGTACTGCAGACAATATAATATGGTCGCTATCCGTAATAATTACAGCCCTTGTTCTTCTTCCATAAGTAGCATCAATAAGCATTCCTCTATCTCTAGCTTCTTGAATTATTCTTTTGATAGGTGCTGATTCAGGACTTACTACAGCAATTATCCTATTGGCAGATACTATATTACCAAATCCTATGTTAATAAGCTTTATACTCATGATCATCCTCCTTAATGAGATTATTCAATATTTTGAATCTGTTCTCTAATTTTCTCCATTTCACTTTTAAGCTCAACTACATAATTAGTTACACTAATGTCTCCTACTTTAGATCCTATCGTATTTACTTCTCTATTCATTTCTTGTACTAAAAAATCCAATTTTCTGCCAACAGTGTCCTCATTTGATTGTAAAGTATTAATAAACTGATTGATATGACTATACAATCTCACTATTTCTTCATCAATGCTACTTTTATCAGCATAATAGGCTACTTCATTTGCCAGTTTGTTTTCATCGATTTCATATTTCTCATCTAATAATTCGTTGATTCTATTCCATAGCTTTTCTTTATATTCTATTACAACTAGAGGGGCTTTTTTTTCAATTTCTTTAACTATTTCGTTAATATTAAGAAGTTTTGATTCTATATTTTTCGCAAGTTCTTTCCCTTCGGCAATTCTCATAATAATTAAATTCTGTAAAGCCATATCAACTGCTTTATTTAAGCAAAGCCACATTTCGTCCTCATCTTCTTCTCTTTTCTTTGCCTTAATAATATCGGGGAATTTAGTGAACATTTCAACAGAAAAATCATTTTTTAAGTCAATCTCTTTGCACAATAAGTCTATTGCTTTTTTATATGATTGAGCTAAAGGTAAATCTACATTTACCTCTACTTCTCCTTCACTGATATATTCTAAATTAATATATACTTCTACTTTTCCTCTATTAACGACATTTCTAACTTGTTTTTTTACTCTTTCTTCAAGATATCCAATATGCTTAGGCATCTTTACTAAGGTGTCATTATATCGATGGTTAACAGATTTAATTTCTACTATAAAATTTCTAATACCATCATTCTTTTCTCCTCTACCAAATCCCGTCATACTCTTTATCAAGCTACTCATCCTTCCCAAACTATTATAATCAATTTTACCATAAAATACACTTGTGTCAATGACATAGAATAAGCAATAAACAACAAAGAAATTAGTACTAACATAAATTATTTGAATGTTCTTTTATTCATATGATACTATATATTTAAGTTTGACTTTATTGGCTTCAACCCTTTGTTTTATTACAAAATCTTAATAGTTTATTGTTTATTATCTCTTTTTAAGCTTTCTTTAGTCAAGAATTTTTTGTAGGAATCACTTTTCTCTAAGTATATATCCTAGAGATTAAATCTTTTCAATAGTTTATAAAAAGTGATATACTTTATTAAAACATATTTGGAGGAATTATTATGTCTTTTGACGGAATAGTAGTAAAATCTGTAACATATGAACTATTCAATTTATTGAATAACGGTAGAATAGAAAAAGTTTATCAACCTGAAAATGATGAAATAATGCTTAGTATAAGAAATGGCAGCAATAATTATAAACTTCTTATCTCTGCGAGTAGTAGTAATCCTAGAATTTATATTACTAATGAAACAAAGGTTAATCCAATTACGCCACCTATGTTTTGTATGCTACTCAGAAAACATATTCAAAGTGGAAGAATAATTGACATTTATCAGTATTCCATGGACAGAGTAATATGTATCGATATACAAAGTCTAGATGAATTAGGAGTATTGTCAACTAAAACATTAATTATTGAAATTATGGGAAAACATAGCAATATAATTTTGATTGATAAAAAAACTAATAGGATTTTTGATTCTATAAAACGGGTACCTTCGTCTCTTAGTAGTATAAGACAAGTTCTACCTGGACTAGAATATAAAAATCCTCCTTCTCAAAATAAGTTAATTCCGTTTAATTTAAGTAAAGAAGATTTTATTAGTCTCTTTGATAAATCCGAAAAAGGAATACCAGTATTTAAAATGTTATATGGAAATATAATTGGGATAAGTCCTTTAATAGCAAAAGAAATATGCTACAGAGCAAACTTAAATGATAGCATAATAGTTGGGCAATTGAATGGTGATTATGCTGATAATTTATACATTTCTTTTAAAAAGTTTTTTTGTAATATTAATGACAATGTTTTCTTTCCAACCATAGTAAATAACGAAAGAAGTGATGAAATTATAGCATTCTCTGCTATAGATATATTACAGTATGGTAATTTCCCTAAAATCCACTATAATTCAATTAATGAGCTTTTAGAAATTTACTATATTACTAGAGACAAAATAGATAGAATTAAACACAAATCAAGCGATTTAAGAAAATCCATTTCAATAAAACTTGATAGAACTCTAAATAAACTTGCAAAGCAAAAAGAAGAGCTTCTAGAGGCTGAAGAAAGAGAAGTATTTAAAATCTACGGTGATTTATTAACAGCAAATCTTCATAAGGTTGAAAAAAAGCAGAGTTCAATTGTACTAGAGAACTATTATAAAGAAGATTTAGAAAAGGTTCTTATAAATCTTGATCCTCGTTTATCTCCTATTCAAAATGCACAAAAATATTACAAGAAATATAACAAGCTAAAAAGTGCTCATCAACTTGTTAGTGAACAAATAGTAAAAACTCAAGAAGAGGTAGATTATCTAGAAAATGTATTGATTAGCCTAGAAAACTGTACCGAGTTAAAAGAACTAGAAGAAGTAAGAGAAGAATTAGTTAATGAAGGTTACGTTAAAAAATCTTCAACTAAGGGGAAGAAAAAAGAAAAAGAAGTTATATCTTTTCCACATCATTTTGTATCATCTGATGGATACCATATTTATGTTGGAAAAAATAATAAACAAAACGATCGTCTCACTTTAAAACTAGCTAATAAAGACGATATTTGGCTGCATGCAAAGAATATTCCTGGCTCTCATGTAATTATTAAGAAAAAAGATGGTCAAATTTCAGAATATGCTATAACTGAGGCTGCTTTATTAGCAGCTTATCATAGTAAGGCCAGATTATCTAGTAATGTCCCAGTTGACTATACTGAAAGAAAAAATGTAAAAAAGCCTAATGGTGCAAAACCTGGTATGGTTATTTATGATTACTACAATACTATTTATGTGACTCCAGATAAAGAATTACTAAATAAACTAACAAAAATTGAATAATGATCATTATTATAAGACTCCAGCCTTTAGACTGGAGTCTTCAATATTTATCTATAAGTTACTTATTAGAACTTGATTTACTCCATCAGTTTCAAATAAATTTACACTTATTATTTCTTCTCTAGAAGTAGGTACATTTTTTCCAACATAATCAGCTCTTATTGGAAGTTCTCTATGTCCTCTGTCAATTAATATAGCAAGTTGAATCTTTCTAGGTCTACCCTTATCAATTAATGCATCAAGAGCCGCTCTTACAGTCCTTCCAGTAAATAATACATCATCAACTAATACTACTATTTTGTTATTGATATTAAAATTAAACTCTTCTGATTTCACTATTGGCTTATGGTTAATTTCTGATAAATCATCTCTGTATAAGGTTATATCTAGAGTTTGTACTGGTACCTCTTTATTTTCAATATCTTTAACTTTGTCAGCAATCCTTACTGCAAATGGTACCCCTCTAGTCTTGATGCCAACTAACACTAAATCCTTAGTTCCCTTGTTTTTTTCCAAAATTTCATGTGCAATCCTAGTAATAACCCTATTTATAGCGCTTTCATCCATAATAATAGCCTTTGTCTCCATAATTATACCCTCCTACATCACTTCTAAAAAAGCTAAATACCTGAAAAATAAGCTTAAGTATGCCTTGTAACTGAATAGTAGATAAAAAACTTAACTTAGTTTTTATAAATATTACCTTTTCTCAATTAATTATCCCTTAAAATATTCAAAATTTTCATAAATTGTTCTGGCAAAGATGAATCAAACTCTAAATACTCTTTAGTTCTAGGATGAATAAAACCAATAGTTTTGGCATGAAGAAGCTGTCCTTTGGTTTTAAACCTCTGGTTTTTACTCCCATAAACAGGATCACCAGCCACAGGATGATTAATGAATGACATATGCACTCTTATTTGATGCGTCCTTCCAGTTTCAAGTTTTGCCTCTATGAAAGTATATTGACCAAATCTCTCTAGTACCTTAAAGTGTGTCACTGCTTCTCTACTATTTTGGCTTGTTACAGTCATTTTTTTTCTATCTACAGGATGTCTTCCGATTGGCGCATCTATTGTGCCTTTATCTTCTTTAATATTACCGTCAACAAGTGTGTTATAAATTCTATTAATTGTATGAGCCTTCAATTGTTTTGACAATTCCTCATGAGCTAAGTCGTTTTTCGCTATCATTAAGAGTCCAGAAGTATCCTTATCTATTCTATGTACAATACCTGGTCTAATAATACCGTTAATACTTGATAAGCTATTTAAATGATATAATAAAGCATTTACTAACGTGCCCTTATAGTTTCCAGGTGCAGGATGTACTACCATGCCCTGTGGTTTATTTACAACAGCAACATCTTCATCTTCATAAACAATATCAATTGGTATATTTTCAGCTTCTATATCTAACTTTTTAGGTTCTGGAAGATATACCTTTATATAGTCTCCTTCAGAAACAACATACTTGGCTTTTACTTCTTTGTTATTTACTTTAACTAATCCTTCTTTTATAAGTTTTTGAATAAATGATCTTGAAACATCGTTTATTTCTTGTGATAGAAATAAATCTATTCTTTCATTGTCTTCACCATCAACAAATATCTCTAATAATTCCATAATAACACTCTTCCTAAAATTCATATTTGTTAAAAATTACTAAATAGCATATTAATAATGTAGCAATAACAATAAAGCTATCTGCTAAATTAAATACTGGGAAATCGTATAGACCCCAAAATTTCACATCTATAAAATCAACCACATATCCTAATCTAATCCGATCAATAAGGTTTCCGATAGCTCCACCAATTACCATTGACAATGCTATCTTCATAGTAATAGTTAGGTTTGTATTCGTCCTTATGTATGTTATGATTCCAATCACCACCATAGTTGTAATTATAATGAAAACCATTTTTTTGTTTTGTAATATTCCAAAAGCGGCTCCAAAATTCTCTACATAATTAAGTTGTAAAAAATCCTTGATGATAACAATAGGAGCATTCATTTTAAGTAGTTTTATTGCATATAGCTTTGCTATCTGATCTAATATTATTATTATTAAACTTATTGCAACATATAGCATCTTTTGCCTCCTTAAATTAGTATATTACTATTGTAAAGTATAAAACCTTTTTTTACAACTTAAAGCTATAAAATGAGGCTAGATTATATCTAGCCTACTAGTCAGAATTATCTTTTCTTTTAGTGTCTATAAATTGTTCCTTATAATAATCTTCAGATATTCCTTCAACTTCTTCAACAAGACCATGCTCCACATCATCAAATATTCCTTGATTATCACCTGTTGTAAATGAAGGATCTCCTGGAACATCATTAAATTTCAGAACAGACTGCAAGCTATCTTCTCCATCAAATCCTACATTATCTTCTACTGAAATATCTGTGTTAGAATTTCCATAAGGGAACTGTATGTTCTCCTCTTCCTGAGGACGATAGCTCATCTTTTTATCTATAGGTAATTCTTTATCAGAGCATTCTATACACAGATTGGTATATGGTAATATCTCTAATCTATCTTCATCTATACTATTTCCACAAATTTCGCATACCCCATATGAACCATTATTAATTCTTTCTAATGCAGCATCTATTTTATCTGCTATATTAGCTTGACTGCTTTTTAATCCCATATTTTGTTCCATCATAAACATCTCGGTGCCTAAATCTGCTGGATGATTATCATACGAGGATAGCTCATCAAAATACTCTTGCATTGAATCATTAGGTTCATTTGAATTCATTAGTTTCAAAGTATTTAGTATACCACTTTTTTCTTTAATCAATAACTCTTTAAAATGTTTCAGCTTTTGTTTTTCCATTTCCTCCTCCTATAATCTTTCCTGTACAATTCTAACTATATCGGCAATAAAGTCTCCAATTAAAGGAATATTCCAGGAAATTATTTTTTGTAAAATATATATGGCTAAAGCACCAAGTATAGTAAATCCTACAGCCATACCAAAACCTCTAGCTACTCCTCCTAAAAAATTTATATATAACAATCTTCTCTTATTATTTACAAATTCCACATATTCATTTATTTTTGCTTTTTCAAGATTATTTGCTAACTCTTCTAATCTTTTTTCAATTTTATTACTTTCACTCAATGTAAAATCCCCCTCCTAATAATTTTCCCTAAAAGGTTTAATTTATAATCAAGTCTCTATAATGTATTAGCAATATATATATTATATTACATTATATTACACTTAACAAATATAAAAAAGGCTTTAACTAGATAATAGGTTAATTAACTGTTAAAGCCCTAAAATAAAATACATAAATCATCAAAAATTTCTAAGTGAATAATGCCAATAATAAATAAAAAAACAATAAATTATTCTTCTTAAACTTGGCTCCCCAAATTTGAACTAATAATATGAAAAAAAACAATAAATAGTCTGCATATTTAACTTCTTTACTTAAATACATTAATATCACCTCAATATTCCAAAAGTATACTAATCACTGTAAAAAATTGATTATATTATATAATATGGAATATTAGTGTTGTAAGTGCTATTAATAACTATTAAAGCTATTAATACAATCCTTAATTGCCCTAATATCTGATAAGACACTTTTAATCTCTTCAAAATTTAAAGACTGATCTCCATCTGATAAGGCTTCGCATGGGTTTGGATGTACTTCTATCATTACGCCGTCTGCCCCTATAGCCACAGCTGCCCTAGTTGCATGTCTAATAAGTTCTTTTCTACCTGTTCCATGGCTAGGGTCTACAATAATAGGAAGCTTGGTTAGCTCTTTAAGTATAGGAACCGCAATTAAATCTAAAGTATTTCTTGTATACTTTTCAAAGGTTCTTATACCTCTTTCACAAAGGATAATATTGTCGTTACCTTCTGATGCAATATATTCTGCTGCTTTTAGCCACTCTTCTATAGTTGAAGCCATTCCTCTTTTTAAAAGGACAGGCTTATCAAATTTTCCCACCTCTTTTAATAAAGCATAATTTTGCATATTTCGTGATCCAATTTGAAATATATCAACATAATCATATGAACAATCTATGTCTCTAGGATCCATAATTTCTGACACAATTTTCATATTATGCCTTTTACCAGCCTTTTTTAAAAGTTTTAATCCTTCAAGTCCTAGCCCTTGGAAGGTATATGGAGAAGTCCTTGGTTTAAATGCTCCCCCTCTAAGTATTTTAACTCCCATATTACTCAAGGTATAAGCGGCCAACTCAATTTGTTCTTCACTCTCAACTGCACAAGGTCCTGATATTATTGAAAACTCCTTTGATCCTATCTTTATGTCATCGCCTAGATCAATTATTTTTTTATTATTTTTCCTATTACCTATAATATAAGTATTCATGTATAATCCTCCAAAAAAACATATAAATATAGAGTATGTTAATGATTAGTTTTAACACATAACAAAAGAATATGAGTAATTTTTTGTTTTCTACTCTATTATATAGGCATAACTAAAAGTGTCAAGTATAAAAACAAAAAGGATACGTAATAAAACACATATCCTTTACTCTGTTATGTCATCTTTCTCCAAATCACTGTAATATTCATTTACTGATTCTAATTGAGATTGAAGTAATGTCTTAAATCTTGTTTTAAACACTAACATATCTTTTTTTATTGCTTCGTACTCTTCTCTTACTCTTATTACTTCGTTTCTAGCTTCATCAATTAATTTTTTAGAATTATCTTCAGCCTCTTTAATAATCAATTCTGAATTTTTCCTTGCATTAATTTTAACCTCTTCAGCAGTGCTTTGAGCCACAACTAATGTATTTTGAAGCGTTTCCTCAATTCTATTATAGTGCTTTAATTGGTCATCTAGCATTGCTATCTTATCTTTCAACTCTATATTTTCTTTATATACATTTTCATAATCCATCATAATTTCATCAAGAAAAGCATCTACCTCTGCTTCTTTATAACCTCTTACTCCTCTTTTAAACTCTTTATTTTGAATGTCAAGTGGTGTAAGCATATTAGTCGGCACTCCCCTCTACTAGATTAGTCTAACAACGACCTTATTTCTATCTTTTTTTGTTTTACCTAAGTTCTGGGTTACTTTTATTCTCCCAAATCCACGTATTGATATCATGTCATCAACATGAATTTCTTTAGATGGTATACCTATAGTCTGCCAGTTTACTTTTACATAACCGTTTTTTATGAGAGATGAACTTTTTTCCCTTGAAATATTACATATAGTACTTACAAATACATCTAATCTATAAGAAGATAAGGTAAGACTTTTCTCTGTATATTCTTCTTCTACCTCCACTAATTCAGATATATCCATCTCAGTAACAAATACTGACTCTTTGTTAATCATTTTTAGGTTGTATTTTATATAATTAACAATCTCCTCAAAAGTTATTATGGTTCCATAATTTTTATGTATTAAAATATCTCCTATTTTTTCTCTTTTTATCCCTAGATTCATTAAGGCCCCTAAATAATCTCTATGACTTAATTCTTTAAACTTGAAGCTTCCATCAATTCTCAATGCTTTTATTGGTATTTCAATATCATTTCTATCAATATATATAGGATACATTACAATAGATTTTCTCTCAGAGTCTTCCAATCCACCTTCCTCAAAAAAAGAAACTTCTTTAAATCTATTTAAAAATGAATGACATAATTTCCTTTGATACGGATCTAGAAAATCTGTATATTCTATAGAATAATTTTCTAATACTCTTTCAAGTTTGTCTATTGCTCTCCTTAAAACTAAAATTTGTTCTCTATCTTTAATATGTTGTATTAATGCTGTTTTATCAATAGTCATAATTATTTCACCTTATAAATACATTAGAATTCTTGATAAAAACGACAAAAAGAGTAAAGCTAGCAGTGGAGAAATATCAATCATTCCAGTATTGATATTAAGTCTCCTAATAAGTTCTCTAAATGGAGATAGAATAGGTTCTGTCACTTGAAAAACAAAAGATATAATTGAGTTGTTAAAATCTCTTGCTACAAAAGATAAAATGGCTCTTATAAAAATAAGTGTTTCAATAATGTAAATTAATCTATATAAGATTACTTTAATAATACTCAACCTCTCCACCTCTTAATTATTTTTGCCAAGGGAATATTCCTTTGTTCTTTAGTTCTTCCTTTAATTTTGAATCAATCTCCACATTACTAGGTGCTAATATAAAAATATCTTTAGAAACTTTTTGAATGTTCCCATCTAAAGCATATATGGAGCCATTTAAAAAATCAAAAATTTGTTTTTTTGGCTCAATTTCCATTTCCTCTAAATTGATTACAACTATTTTTCTGTTTTTTAAGTCTTCAACCATTTTAGGAGCCTCTTCATATTTTAAAGGTTCATAAACTACAAGCTTAATGTTAGTGTTTGTATGAATATTTAAAATCTTGTTTTGCTTATACAAGCCTTTTTGTGTATCTAACTCTATTTCTTTACCATTTTCAATTTGTTCATTTTCATGTTCTTCCATATCTTCTAACCCTATTATGTATTTAACCTTATTCAAAAATTTATTAGCCATATCTGCCATTTTTGACCCCCCTAATATATTCTTTTTCCAAAAATACCAGTTCCTATACGTATAATATTTGCACCTTCTTCTAATGCTACCTCATAATCATTTGTCATCCCCATAGATAAATACTTCATATCTATGTTGTCCAAATTAAGTTCTTTTATTTCTTCGAATAATTCTCTTAGGTCCTTGAAGACATACCTAACTTCCTCAGGGTCTTCTGCATATGGTGCTATTGTCATTAATCCTTTTATTCTTATCCTATTAAAATTACTAATAGATTCAATAAAAGGAATAACTTCTTCTTTTCTTAATCCGAATTTTGAATCTTCTTCAGCAATATTTACTTGAACTAAAGAATTTACATAAACATTAAATTCTTCGGCCCTTTTCTGTATTTCTTCAGCTAAGCTCATTCTATCTAAAGAGTGTATCATTTCAACTTTATCAATAATATATTTAACTTTATTGCTTTGTAAATGACCTATCATATGCCATTTAACTTTATTATTTATTTGTTCATATTTACTTTGAATTTCCTGAACTTTATTCTCTCCAATATTAGTAATTCCAAGTTCAATAGCTTTGTTAATTTTTTCTGTATCTACGGTTTTAGTTACAGCTACTAAAGTAATATCATTGAAGCTTAAATTCTTTCTAGATAAGATTTTGTTTGCTTTTTCTTTAATGATTTCAATATTATCTCTTATGTAAATTTTGTATCCCTCCCTAAGTTAATTTAAAATAATGCCTTCTTTAAGCTTATTTCCATTAGTAAATACTTCATCAAACATTTGTATTGTCCCAATTTTTAGTTTAGTCCCATTTACGTTAATCTCTATTTGTCTACTGTTTCCTTCTCCTTCACTTACAATAGTATTCTCTCCATCACTTGTTAATATTTTTACCGGTCTAAATTTTACTATGCCACTAATGTCTTTAATATAGACACCCTTAATTCCTTCTTTCTCAATGATGGATTTATTGGGAACAATTAATCCATCATAAGTATTTTTTATTATATGAAGGTCTATGTATCTTTCCTTATAGTGCTCATGCAAATAATCTGTAAACTTCAAAATTATTAAGCACTTATCTTTTTCCTTAATAAGTTTTACTATCCTAGCAATTATCTTTTTATCATTATCATTTATCCTTACAAATATAGTTTTGCCTTCTTTTAGCTTGTCCGCATTTTTTCCGTCAACTTCAGTCATCACATACCATGCGAAGTTATCAATAATTTTAAAGACAGGTTCTCCATACTTAACTTCCTTTTTTTCTAATAAGTCAATCTTATTGCTATCAATAATCCTAAAATCACTTAGTTCATATTCATTAATTTTGTTTACAGAAAAAACTTCTTCTAATCCATCTAGCTCGTAGCTTACAATTCCTGCTTTCGAAGAATAGTTAATTATCTCTGATTTTTCCAAATTCTTAATTATATTATCTCTTTTTTTCATAAGACTATCAAGACTTTGAGACACAAGACTTTTTTGCCCTGTAACTAACTGATGTTTATCAATACTCTCTAATAAAGTGTTTTTATAAATAGAAGCATCTTTATAGTTTTCTTTTATAATACTATTTTGAAGTTCGTCTATTATTATCTCAATATTGCTTTGGATTTTCTCTTTATCTTTGTTAAATACTTCTTTGCTACCTGATGTTTTTTTTATTAATTCTATCTGCATTTCTATTTCATCTAATTCTTTTGAGTAAGAACTATTTTCTGATTTATTAATCTTGCCAATCTGTACTCCTTTGCCTACTTTTTCGCCTTCCTTTTTCAATAAAGATATAGCTCCTTGAGTTTCAGATTTATATATAACTTCATCTTTGATAATAACAGCTTTAGAAGAAACCACCTCTTCTATTACTCCATTTTCAACGGTTACAGTTTTAAGATTCGAAATAGAAAATACAGGTAACATTCTAAGGAAAACATAGGAAATTACAATAGCTATTAAGCCTACTCTAAACTTTTTTCGTTTGATTCTTTTTTTTTTCTTTCCTCTTGAGACATTTAACCACCTCTTACTATAGATAATTCTGCAAAAATTCCTTATTTCCTTCAAAAATAAGAGAAAAAATTTTTAAACACCTGTATTTATACAGTCTAGAAGGCTAATTAAAAAAAACTACCATACTTGCTTACTATTTTTACTTTCTTGATTTTGTCTACCTTAAAAGTTTTTACCTCATCTCTATGCGTTACAATTAAAAGCTCCATATTATTGGCTTTTGCTCCAATCACTATACCATCTACTGTATTTTTGTTCGAAAAAACAACTCTCACTTCATCACCTGATTTTATTTTAACTCCACCTATAGAGAAAACTTTCATATCAGCTTCATCTATATGTTCTTGAGTTACAGACTTCTTTCCAATAATGATAATATTGTCGTCCAAATATAATTTTTCTTTTAAAACTACTAGTATATAGCCAATTAGACTAACAAATAATATCATTACAAGAGTTGGCATAATATATTTTGAAACCATTAACAGTACCTGCTTTCTAATATTGTCTATAGAAAGTATATCACAAATAACAAATCTAGAAAATATCTACACAAAAATAATACTAAAAGACTAGATTTCTCAGTAATACATCTTGTTTGCAAATTCAAATATTATAGTATATAATTAATACATTATTAATGTGAATATTACTTTATAGACTAGTCTATTTTACGAAGGATAAGTATAGATATCGGGATGTGGCTCAGCTTGGTAGAGCACAAGTCTGGGGGACTTGGGGTCGTAGGTTCAAATCCTATCATCCCGACCAGTTTTTGCATAAAAATAGGAAGGTAAACCTTCCTATTTTTATATTATGATACAGATTAGTCCTCCACTTCCATCATTCACTATTCTTTCTAATGTTCTTTGCATTTTACTTCTAGCATCCTCTGGCATCATGTTTAACTTACTTTCTAGCTGCTCCTTTACTAGGTCATGTAAAGATTTCCCAAACATATTTGATTCCCATATCTTTGAAGGATCACTTTCAAATTCATCTAATAAATATTTTACAAGCTCCTCACTTTGTTTCTCGGTTCCTATTATAGGAGAAACCTCAGTTGTTAGATCTGCCCTAATAAAATGTAAACTTGGTGCCATTGCTTTTAGCTTAACTCCAAATCTATTTCCTTGTTTATAAATTTCAGGCTCTGCTAAATCCAATTCTTCAAGGCTAGGAGGAACTAACCCATATCCAGTAAGCCTAGCATCGCTTAAAGCTCTTTCAATCTTATCAAATTCTTTCTTTGCTTTAGCCAAACTTGTTACTAGTCCTAATAATTGATGTTCACCTTCTATCTTGTAACCAGTTAATTCATTCAAAATCTGGTAAAATAACTGACCGTCAACATTCATCTCAATATTTGTTACACCTTCACCAAGTTCAATTCCTTTGATCTTAACATCACTTATTATATCAAGCTCGTCAAATTTGCTTACAGCATAATTGATTTCGCTAAGTCTTTGAAGATTGTGAACTATTTCCTTTATCGAACTAAGTATAGTGCTCTTTACCCAATGATTTTTTGGTAATCCTTCAATCCATTGAGGTAGATTAATGTTAATTTCCTTTATAGGAAATTCTAATAATACCTTTTCAAGGATCTTATTTATTTCTGGCATTTCCATGTTAAGACAATCTACAGCTATAACTGGAACCTTATATTTTTCTTCTAAATTCTCTCTTAAGGCTATTGTACTATCTAATTCTGGGTGCCTAGAATTAAGGAGAACAACAAAGGGTTTATCTAATTCCTTTAGTTCATTGATAACCCTCTCTTCTGCTTTGATGTAATTTGATCTATCAATCTCGGTAATTGAGCCATCTGTTGTTACTACAACGCCTATTGTTGAATGATCTGTGATTACTTTTCTGGTGCCTATTTCAGCAGCTTCTTCAAAAGGTATTTCTTTTTCATACCATGGAGTTATTACCATTCTAGGTATATTGTTTTCTTCATGACCTAATGCACCTTTTACTAAATATCCAACGCAGTCTACCATTCTTACTCTGAATTTCACATTGTCTTTTAGTGTTAATTCTACAGCATCAGTAGGTACAAACTTAGGCTCAGTAGTCATTATAGTTTTTCCTGAACCACTCATAGGTAGTTCGTCATTTGCTCTTTCTTTCTTAAATTTATTATCTATATTTGGCACGACTAGTTTTTCCATAAATCTTTTTATAAAAGTCGATTTTCCTGTTCTAACTGGCCCAACTACACCAATATAGATGTCACCATCAGTTCTTTCTGAAATATCTCTGTAAATATCAAACTTATCCACCTAATTAGCCTCCTTTACAAAATAATTAAAATTTATATTTATCTTTTTATAGAGCCAAGTCACTTTAGTTAGCTTTCTATAAAAATAAATATAGGCTTTATAAAACAAAATCCTTTAGTTATATATATATATATGACTGTGTGCTTTAACATTATGACATGCTAATAAAAAAAGACATGCAATTCGCATGTCTTTACCAAAGAAATTGGTCTTCATTAACTATATCTTCTATTTCATGAGTTTTATCTCTCAACATTAAATTAACTACTGAATTTTTAACATCTGCTTCTTCGTATAAAACCCTATATATTTCTTCTGTTATTGGCATAACAACATCATATTTTTGTGAAAGCTGGAATGCAGCCTTAGTAGTTTTAATACCCTCTACTACCATTCCAATAGATTCGATAGCTTCTTCCAAGCTGTAGCCTTGTCCTATTAGTATTCCTGCTCTTCTATTTCTACTATGCATACTTGTGCATGTTACAATCAAATCTCCAATTCCAGATAGTCCTGCAAAAGTTAATTTATTGGCACCCATAGCTTCGCCTATTCTGGCTATTTCAACAAAGCCTCTATTCATTAATGCAGCCTTTGTGTTATCTCCATACCCCAATCCATCTGATATACCAGCACCTAAGGCAATTACGTTTTTTAATGCTCCTCCTAATTCCACACCTATTACATCAGGGTTGGTATATACTCTAAATTTAGGTGTCATGAAAACATCTTGAATATATTCGGCTACAGCTTTTTTAGTAGAAGCTGCCACTACTGTAGTTGGTATGTCTCTAGCAACTTCCTCTGCATGAGATGGCCCTGATAAGGCAGTATATTCTGCTTTTGGTATTTCTTCCTTTACAATTTCAGAAATTCTCAGCAAAGTATCAACTTCAATTCCTTTAGCCACATTAACAATAATAGGCTCTTCAGAAGTATGATTTTTTATAGTCTTCAAAACTTCCCTAATTGCATGAGAAGGAACTGCTGAAACTATTATCTTTTTATTGGAAACTGCTTTAATAATATCATCGACAGCAGTGATGTTATTGGGTAACAGAACTCCTCTTAAATATTTTAAATTTTCTCTTGTCATATTAATTTCTTCACATTGCTTTTTATCCCTTAGCCATAAGTCAACATTATAGCCTTTTTTCGCTAGAACAATTGATAATGCTGTCCCCCAGCTTCCTCCTCCAAGTATACAAATACTATTCAACTTATGTTCACTCCTTATTAAAGTGCTTTTTGACCTAATTTCGATTCATTTCCATTTATTAATCTTTTTATATTGCTTCTATGCCTAAAAATAGCCATTGAAGTTAAAATCAAACAAAATATAAAGAAATTAAAATCAAAAGGTCTAACCATAACTACTGCCAATATTGGTAATAAAGATATAGCAGTAATAGACCCTAATGATACATATTTAGTTATAATAACTATTACTAATCCTACAACAATACATATTAAGGCTATTTGATAGTTAATAGTCGTAGCTACACCTATTGTAGAAGCTATTCCTTTGCCTCCTTTGAATTTCAATAACACCGGCCAATTATGACCCACAACTACAAAAACTCCACCGATTAATCCTCCCACATCTCCAAGAATTAACCTTCCAATGATTACTGCTAGTACACCTTTAAGTGCATCAATTACAAAGGTTGCAGCAGCTAACTTTACTCCAAACACTCTTAAGGCATTTGTGGCTCCCGCATTTCCACTTCCATGCTTTCTAATATCTGTTTTTTTAAAAACCTTTCCTAGAATGTAGGATGTTGCAAAATTCCCCAGCCCATAACTTATAATCATTACAGCTATGACATTAAACAATATTAATCCCCCTTTTCTCCTTTTTCACGAAACTCAAATTGGATAGGTGTTCCTTCAAATCCGAAAGACTGTCTAATTTGATTTTCAAGATACCTTGCATATGAAAAATGCATTAGTTCCTCATCATTAATAAATATGACAAATTTGGGTGGTTTAATACCTACTTGTGTACCATAATATAATTTTAGTCTTCTACCTTTATCTGATGGGGGTTGATTCATTAGTACTGCTTCGCCAATAATGTCATTTAAAGTACCTGTTGAGATCCTCATTGAGTGATTATTAGAAACTACTTTTATTAAATCAAGAAGTTTGTCAACTCTTTTACCTGTCTCAGCTGAAATAAAAATAATGGGGGCATAACTCATAAAAGATAACACTCGTTTTACATCTTCTTCAAATTTTAGATAAGTATTTGTTTCTTTTTCAATTAAATCCCACTTATTTATTGCAATTATCGCAGCTTTCCCATTTTCATGTGCATACCCAGCGATTTTTGTATCTTGCTCAGTAATTCCCTCAGCTGCATCTATTACTATAATACAAACATCTGCTCTTTCTATAGCAGTAAGAGATCTTACTACACTATATCTTTCTATATTTTCATTTATTCTTTTTCTTTTACGTAAACCAGCTGTATCAATAAAAACATATTCATCCTCACCATGAGTAAAATATGTATCTATTGCATCTCTTGTGGTACCTGCAATATCACTTACAATTACTCTTTCTTCGCCTAAGATTTTATTAATAAGAGATGACTTACCAACATTTGGTTTACCTATTACAGCAACTTTAATTATATCTTCATTATATTCAACGTCTTTATCTTGTGGAAAATGCTTAACAACCTCATCTAATAAGTCTCCTAGTCCTAATCCCTGCCCTGCAGAAATGATTATAGGAGTTCCTAAACCTAATTCATAAAATTCATATACAGTATCAGGTGTTTTAGGTGTATCAATTTTATTAACAACTAAAATGATTTCTTTATTTGTTTTTCTTAGCATATCAGCTACTTCTCTATCTGTAGTCGTTATACCTTCTAATCCATCAACAAGTAAAAGAATTACATCTCCTGTTTCTATTGCTATTTCTGCCTGTCTTCTCATTTGAGACATAATTATGTCATTGCTTGCAGGCTCAATTCCACCAGTATCAATCATAGTAAAATATTTATTTTGCCACTCACCTTCGGCATATATTCTATCTCTTGTAACACCAGGCATATCTTCAACAATAGATATCCTTTTACCTGCGATTTTATTAAAAAGTGTAGATTTACCTACATTTGGTCTCCCAACTATTGCAACAATTGGTCTAGCCATTTTATCACCTCATATCATTCTTGAAAATATCTATAAACTTTCCGCCATCAACATCAGAAATAATGACTTTTGTATTTAAAATGTTATTAATATCATTAACTGTAACGTTATCTAAAAACACTTTCTCATCACTTTTAAGCATAGATCTAGGTATTATCAGCTTTTCTTCACATAAAAGTCCTTTTAATTGATTAATCAAATCCTTGCCTGTGACTAAACCAGAAACTGTAATCTTTTCACCAAAAAATTCGTTTCTGATCGGTACTACCTTTAATTTTAGTCCCTTTATTTTTGTTGTAACCATACTAGCAATTTCTTTAATAAAATCATAAGCTAGCATTCCTGTAGCAATAATATAATTTTCATTTAGAAATGAATTCTCCTTAATATCCTTAAGAGCTTCTTCAACTTCAGAATAAAATGATCTTATTAACCCTACTCCATTTTCATACTGAGGAAATCCTTCATAATCCTCATATTCAGGAAATGTTCTTTTAGCTAAAATATAAAACTCATCTGAAGCAAAAATAAAACGGGTATCTATAGACTTTAAATATTTCTCTTGATTATTATGAATAAAATCCAGAATCTCATTAGCAGTTTCATAATCATATGTTTTTATCTGGCATAAACCTTCTCTATACTTCGTAAGCCCTACAGGTACTACTGCCACACTAGAAACTCTTGGATACAAACTTGATAGATCAACTAATGTTTTTCTAAGATTATCTCCATCATTTATGCCAGGCACAAGAACTATTTGGCAATTCATTTCTATGCCAGCATCACTAAATCTATTTAAAATGTCAAAAACTTTACCTGCATTCTTATTATTCAACATTTTTATTCTTAAGTCCGGATCAGTAGAATGTACCGAAATATTTATTGGACTTAATTTATATTTAATTATTCTGTTTATTTCTTCATCGCTAAGGTTTGTTAATGTTATAAAGTTGCCTTGTAAGAAAGACAATCTAGAATCATCGTCTTTAAAGTATAATGTTTCTCTCATGCCTTTTGGGAGCTGATCAATAAAGCAGAAAATGCATTTATTCCTACAGTGCTTTGCTTTATCAATTAAAGGATTTGTAAATGTAATACCTATATCTTCATCATAATCTTTCTCAATTTCAAGATCCCATAACTCTCCATTTCTTTTCTGAATTGTAATAATAACAAAGTCATCAGTAATCAAATATTTATAATCTATAATATCCGTAATAGGATTATTATTTATTGAAATAAGTGTATCTCCTGACTCAATTCCTAATTCTTCAGCAATACTATTCTCTTCTACATTATCAATAATATTTTTTCCATCATAATAGGTGTTTATCTCATAATTATTTACTTCCATAATATCCCCTTCTAAAAACAATCATATTTAAAATACTGTATATATAATATTAAACACTTTAGTCGTACCTACTATTAGTACTAGGTTTTAATATTATATCATAGTTATCTCGATTTTGTATATAGTCTTCAATAATTATAGCACAATACAATGAATTATGCTCAATAATTATTAGAATAATCATATAAGCTAAAATAAAGGTATAATGAACTATCATTATACCTTTTTCTAATGTCTAACTATTACTAAACAACCATTTTCTAAATCATGTACCATACCAGTGGTAATCTTTGAAATTGTCAAAGCAATTCTCTTTTGTTCTTCATTATCTCTAGCATAAAATGTAGGGACACTCCCACCAGAAACTACTTTTTCATCTATTGCTATAATTGCTATAATACTGTCCTTTATTCCTACATCCATACTTTGCACTCCTTTAATCTGCAGCTTTTCTTCCAATATAAGATTGAAGTGGCTTGCGTTTTGCACTTTCAAGAACTAAGGTTTTCTTTACTGCTTCTACAAGGCATTCAACATCCGGCTCAAGTGCTACTATTGCCATAACCACATTTCCTGTATGTGGGTCCCTTCTAGCTATTGGAGTAAAATCTGGCTCATCTACATCTTTTCTTAATCCTAGAAGAACTGAAGCATTATGGATTATAGCCTGTCTTTGTCCTATGTTAGCAAGTGTTGTGATTCCATTTTCATCATTTGGAGTTATTTCAACTGCTATTCCATTTTTTAAATAAATTTCCCTAGATGCCTCTAACCCTATGTTCATTATAACAATATCATTTATTAATAAAAAAGCACCATTAAACGAAATTTTTGCAGGCTTAACCTCAGCTATATCCTCAATAATTTGCCTAGAAATAGCTTTATTAAATATGTAAAATGCTACAATCCCTATAATTGCACCTACTATAATAGAATATTTCTTGCTAATTCCTAGTTTAATTAACACATATATCCCGATACTTGAAATTAATGATACAAGCATTGTAACATAATTTCTTGCTTCAAAAGCTTTAGCAATATCTTCAATATATGCTGTGCCTCTTTGCACTAGTTCAGTAGGCTCAATATTATCTAAACTCTGTCTTTCAAGATTTCTTACATCTCTAAATTGTTGAGCTGCAAGAGATAAAAATGTGAATGCAGCAAATTCATTTGCAACAATTGCAGGTACTGCTACTGAACCTAGTGAAGCAGCTATCATTCCAAGAGTCAAGTGTGAAAATACACCTTGGGGATAACTTGGATACTGTCTGTAATCCACTCTTAACATTGATGTCCTAGACAAAAATCCTATTATAATGGACGGTACTATTATATAACCATATTCAAACAATTAGTCACCTACTCCATTTTAGACGTATTTTACATTAATATTTTTCCCCGAAACAAACCATATATTCACCAATTTTCTAAAGAAAAAGGATATTATATGATTATAATCATATAATATCCTTTCAATAAGTATTGATTAATATAATTCGTAAATTAGTAAAGTGGGAATCTATCACAAAGTGATTTAACTAGCCCTTTTAAAGTATTTTCATCAGTTTTTTCTTCAAGAGTTAGGCTAATAATATTTGCAATTTCCTTCATTTCTTCTTCTTTCATGCCTCTTGTAGTAACTGCTGGAGTACCAATTCTAAGTCCACTAGTTATAAAAGGACTTTCAGTTTCAAATGGTATAGTATTTTTATTTGTAGTTACTCCTATATGGTCAAGTAAAGCTTCTGCTTTTTTACCAGTCAATCCTTTGTTTCTAACATCTAAAAGCATTAAGTGATTATCTGTTCCACCTGAAACTAGTCTAAAGTCTTTTTCTATAAGACTATCAGCTAATGTCTTAGCATTTTTTAGCACTTGCTTCTGATATTCTTTAAAGTCTTCTTCTAGTGCTTCTCTAAAACTGACTGCTTTAGCAGCAATAACATGCATTAATGGGCCACCTTGGATTCCTGGGAATATTGATTTATCAATTTTCTTCGCAAATTCTTCTTTGCAAAGAATTGCTCCACCTCTAGGTCCTCTAAGAGTTTTATGAGTTGTAGTTGTAACGAAGTCTGCATAAGGTACAGGACTTGGATGTAAGCCCACTGCTACAAGTCCTGCTATATGAGCCATGTCAACCATTAAATATGCTCCTACTTCATCAGCTATTTCTTTAAACTTTGCAAAGTCTATTACTCTAGGGTAGGCGCTAGCTCCTGCAACTATAAGCTTAGGTCTTTCTTTTAATGCAATTTCCCTTACTTCATCATAATCTATAGTTTCAGTTTCCTTATTTACTCCATAAGCAACAAAATTAAAGTATGTACCAGAAATATTTACTGGACTACCATGAGTCAAATGACCACCATGAGAAAGGTTCATACCTAGAACTTTATCTCCAGGCTTAAGTACTGCAAAATATACACCTAGATTTGCATTTGCTCCAGAATGAGGTTGAACATTAGCATGGTCAGCTCCAAAAAGTTTCTTTAACCTTTCTCTAGCAAGATCCTCCGCTATATCAACGAATTCACAACCTCCATAATATCTCTTACCGGGATAACCCTCCGCATATTTGTTTGTTAATTGACTTCCCATTGCCTCCATTACTTGTTTACTTACGAAATTCTCTGATGCAATAAGTTCAATCTTGCTTCTTTGTCTTTCTGTCTCTTGTTCAATTACTTTCATTATCTCTGGGTCAAATTTACTAAGGTTGCTAAAATCCATAATCATCTGTCTCCTTTCCTTTAGATAAATCTTTAATTAGTATATTGAATAAATTACTTTTTCATATATAATATACCATTATAACTAAATATAATAAACAACTTTTAAATGTTTGTAATAAAAAGTTTATACTTATAATTTTATTTTACATTATTATTACAGATATCATAATATTTTTTATAATATTATTTTGGTATAATAAAGATATATATACATAAAGGGTGGTATTGAAGTGGAAATAAAAAGGGAAGCTAAAAAATTATTAAGTATGGCTATTTTAGCTGGCAAAATAATGCTTGAAAATGGTGCAGAAACTTATCGTGTCGAAGATACAATTTCTAGAATATGCAAATCAAGAAGCTTTATTACATACTCAGAGCCTTTTGTTATCCCCACTGGAATCCATTTAGCAATTGGATTTGGTGATGACATAATGACATATATTCAGCGAACAAAAAGTAAGACTATTGATTTAAATAAAATAGCTATGGTAAACGAGTTTTCAAGAAATTTTGTCAACTCTGATATGACTATAGAAGAAGGATTTAAATGTCTTAAAGAAATTGATAACGAAAAAGCATACCCACACCTTATTAACATTTTATTTGGAGGATTTGCTGGAGGCTTTTTTTCTCTCTTATTTGGAGGAACGATTAATGATTTTATTTGTGCATTTCTCATAAGTATAATCGTAGTTAAGATAACAAACATACTTGGTAAAACCAATATAATATATTTTATTAATAATTTCGTAGCTGCTGCAATTGGTACTTTTTTTGCAATTATATCAGTTAAGCTTGGAATAGGACATAATATGGATAAAATAATAATCGGTATTATAATGCCATTGGTTCCAGGAGTTGCTATCACAAATGCTGCAAGAGATTCAATGCTTGGCGATTTCTTAGCAGGCATGTCAAGAGGGCTAGAAGCAATAATAGTAGCATTATCTGTTGCCTTTGGAGTAGGCCTTATGCTTATAATATATCATGGGGGAGTATAATGATGTTTTACATAATTCAGTTCACTTATGCTTTTTTATCTACTGCAGGTTTTGCAATATTTTTTAATATACCGAGAGACTCTGTTATCAAATCAAGCTTTGGAGGTGCAATAAGCTGGGTAGTTTATATTATTACGAGAAATATTTTTTCTTCTTCAATAGCAGGCACCTTTCTAGCTGCTATAACAGTTGGTTTTTTAGGTGAATTTATGGCTAAGCGTTTTAGAAAACCAGCATCTATATTTATTATTCCAGGTATTATTCCACTAGTTCCAGGAGCTGGAATGTACTATACAATGTTAGCTATAATCGATAAGGATTTTACAGGTGCTGCAGAATTGGGAACAGAGGCTATATTTATTGCAATAACAATTGCAATAGGAATAATTGTATCTTCCTCATTTAGCAGAGCTTTAATTAATCAAAAGCAAAAAAAACCTAGCTAATTTTTCAGTATTAAGCAATATTTTAAAAACAATTAACTAAAAATAGCTTTAGGGAAATCATTCTTCTCTAAAGCTTTTTTAAAATATAAAATTGATTTCTAGGTAGTTTAAAAAACACTACTGAATAAGTTCAAATTACTTAGTATACTTTATCATTGTATCTATTAAATTATCTAATACTTCGTCTTCTCCCTTATTTTCAAGATATTTCTTTAAGCAATCTTTCATATGACTTTCTAGAATCATCCCACCTACCTTGTTGAGTGCTGCCCTAGCTGCTGCAATTTGTATCAAAATATCACCGCAATATTTCTCTTCACTTACCATTTTTTGTATTCCTTTTATTTGACCTTCTATTCTCCTAAGTCTTTTTTGAATGTTATCGCTATTATTGCTTTGTTTTATAGCTTCCATCCTCCATCCTCCTCTGCAAACAAAAATAACTATTAATTATTTGTTTACTATCCTGGTCATTTCAATAATTGTTCTATTATTCTTCTTAATTTTATTATCAACTAGTTTCAAAATAATATATGAAAATCCTAAAAAGGCTAAGCCCATTAAAAAGCCATATGTTTCGTAGCTAGAATGTCCAACAGACTTAAAAATATTTATTCCCCATATAATCCCTACTATCATAGCAAATAGTGGAAACAAATATACGATAATTGCTGATTTCAAAATTTGACTTGTATGAGCCTTAAGCTCCACATAATCCCCAGCTTTAGCTCCTAAAGTGTTCTTAACATCAAGTGACACTCCTTGTACATTGCAATTTGAACCACATGAAGCACAGTTTTCTCCACATGCAGAAGTTCTACCTACTACAACCTTTGCCATATTGTCACTAACGTTAACAACAAACCCAATTTGCTCCATTTCTCAACCTCCATAATTTAATTATATATTACTTATACCCAAAATGTCTTTGATTACCTCAGATGCAATAATTAAACCAGCAACTGAAGGCACAAATGAAACACTACCAGGTACCTGTCTTCTTACTACATTCAATCTATCCTTATTTAGACAAGTACAATTTGTTTCATAATCTTCACCAAGATTTTGAGGTTTTATAGGAATTTCCTTTGAATATACAACTTTAAGGCTTTTAATATTTCTACTCCTTAGTTCTTTTCTCATTACCTTTGCTAAAGGACAAACACTAGTCTTATAAATATCTGATACCTCAAGCATTGTTGGGTTTAATTTATTACCAGCTCCCATAGCACTAATTATAGGAATGTTTCTATTTTTACATCTTTCAATTAAATCTAGTTTTGATGAAACCATATCTATGGCATCTATAACATAGGTAAAATCATCATCTAACAGCCTTTCTGCACTACTACTATTGTACAATTCCTTATGAGTAACCACATTTGCTTTTGGATTTATTTCAAGTATACGTTCTTTCATTACTTCTACTTTAGGATTATCTATGGTTTTTCTAGTAGCATGAATTTGTCTATTTATATTAGTCAGGCTAATATCATCATTATCTACAAGTGCAAAGGATTCCACTCCACTTCTTGCAAGAGCCTCGACTGAAAAACTACCGACTCCTCCAATACCAAATATAGCAATCTTGCTAGTCTTTAGTTTTTGTAATCCCTCTGTTCCTATTAGCATCTCAGTTCTTGAGAAAGCGTGCAGCATATAATACCTCTCCTTATATAAATATCGTATTGTTTCAAATTAATGAACAAATAAATAATAGCACAGTTTTAGTTATGTATCAATAATATACTTTTTATTCTAATAGATGTTTAGGGGCTTCCTCTATTATGTACTACATCATATTCTTTGAATTCTATTTGTTATTATAAATTCCTTCTTAATATTTTTGAATTAAATAAATGTTTTAATTTTGAAATTATTTTTAGAATGCAAGCCGTCAAGAATACAAAAAGCCCAAGATATTCATTGCAAAACTAGGATTCTCGGGCTTTTAGATAATAACTTTATTTAGTAATTACCTAATTTTATTTTTTATTCTTTCACTGTAGTACTTACATGTATCTCTTTAAGCTGTTCTTCTGCTATTATAGTTGGTGCGTTTGTGAGTAGGCAGGTTGCACTTTGTGTCTTAGGAAAGGCTATAACGTCTCTAATATTATCTCTATCTGTTAAAAGCATTATTAACCTGTCAAAGCCATATGCTATCCCGCCGTGTGGTGGAGCTCCATATTTAAATGCTTCTAATAAGAATCCAAACTTATCCCATGCTTCTTCCATAGTAAAACCTAGCGCTTTAAACATTCTTTCTTGTAGCTGAGAATTATTTATTCTAATACTTCCTCCACCTATTTCGTCTCCATTTATAACTATGTCATAAGCCTTTGCTCTTACTTTTTCTGGTGCAGTCTCTAATAATTCTATGTCTTCGTCTACTGGATGAGTAAATGGATGGTGTTTTGCAACGTATCTTTTTTCTTCCTCATCATATTCAAATAGTGGGAATTCAGTTATCCAAACTAATTTATACTCATCATTGTTTATTAAGTTTAATCTTTTAGCTACTTCAATTCTTAAACTTCCTAAGGATGCAAAGACTACAGATGGTTTATCAGCTACTATTAGTATTAAATCTCCTTTTTTTGCCTCCATCCTTTCTATAATACCGTTTAGCTCTTCTTCCTTTAAAAACTTGGCTATAGGTGAAGTAATACCTTCATCTGATATTTTAATCCAAGCTAATCCCTTTGCTCCGTAAGTTTTAACAAAGTCCTCTAATTGAGAGATGTTTTTTCTAGTAAATTCTTCTCCATATCCATTTACATTTATTGCTCTTACATCCCCACCATTTTTTACATTATCACCAAATACCTTAAATTCACTATTTTTAACTATGTCAGATAAATATTTAATCTCAAATCCAAATCTTAAATCTGGTTTATCTGAACCAAACCTATTCATAGCTTCATCATAAGTCATTCTGTCTATTGGAAGTGATATTTCTACTCCTTTTAATTCCTTAAATATTTTATATATTAGTTTTTCATTTATAGCTAATACATCTTCAATATCAACAAATGACATTTCAATATCTATTTGGGTAAATTCTGGCTGTCTATTAGCTCTTAAATCTTCGTCTCTAAAGCATTTTACTATTTGATAATATCTATCCATACCTGATACCATTAGTAGCTGTTTAAATAGCTGTGGTGATTGTGGTAATGCATAAAATTTACCTGGGTTAACTCTGCTAGGCACTAAGTAGTCCCTTGCGCCTTCTGGAGTAGGTTTTGTTAGCATTGGAGTTTCAACTTCTACAAAAAAGTTTTCATCTAAGAATTCTCTTACTACTCTAGCAGTTTTATGTCTCACTTTTAAATTGCTTTGCATTGAAGGTTTTCTTAAATCTAAATATCTATATTTTAAACGCATAGCTTCAGCTACATCATCATTATCTTTAATATAAATAGGTGGAGTCTCTGCCTCATCTAATATTTTAAGCTCTTCAACAAATACTTCTATCTCCCCTGTTGGCAGCTCTTTATTTATAGACTGTCTTTTATATACTTTACCTCTAACAGCTAAAACATACTCACTTCTTATTGTTTCTACTTTATTGAAGGTTTCTTCTGAAATATTGCTGTCAAATACTACTTGTGCTATACCAGAAGTATCTCTTAAATCTACAAATATTAATGAACCAAGATTTCTTCTTTTTTGAACCCATCCCATTAATACTACTTCTTGTCCCTCGTTGTCTATTCTAAGATTTCCACACATATGTGTTCTTCTTAAACTTCCCATTGATTCTCCCATAATATTACCTCCCTAACTTGAATTTTAATTCATCAATTAAATTATTTAGCTTTACTTCTTGTTGTTCTCCAGTTTTCATGTTTTTAATTGATACTATACCTTTATCTACTTCATCATCTCCGATTACCATAGTGTATTCAGACTCTAATTTATCAGAATACTTAAATTGGGCCTTTATACTTCTTTCCAAGTAATCCTTATCAGCAGATATTCCATTTTTTCTTAGGTTATTTAACAGTCTAAAAGCTTCTTTGTCAGCTTTATCTCCAATTGTAACTATGAATATATCTAAGCCTTTTTCTCTAGGGACTTCTATTCCATTATTCTCTAGGGTAAGTAAAAGTCTTTCCATACCCATTCCAAATCCAACAGCAGGTGTTTGTGGACCTCCAAGCTCTTCTACAAGCCCATCATATCTTCCTCCACCACATACAGTACTTTGAGAACCTATTTCATTTGAAATAAACTCAAATGCAGTCTTTGTATAATAATCTAATCCTCGTACAATTTTAGGATCAACTTTATACTCAATGCCAGCTATCTCCAGATATTCCTTCACCTTTTCAAAGTGGTCGCTACACTCATTACACAGATAATCAACCATAAGCGGAGCATCAATTATTTCAGTCTGGCATCTTTCATTTTTGCAGTCCAAAATTCTCATAGGATTTTTTTCATATCTAGATTGGCATGTTTCACATAGGCTGTCTAATTTATCCTTTAAAAACTCTCTCAATTTCTTGTTGTATTCTGTTCTACATTTTGGGCATCCAATATTGTTAATACTAAGCTCTATACCTTCTACGCCAAGGATTTTATAGATATTATATACAAGGCTCATGACTTCAACATCCACTGCAGGATGGCTGCTTCCAAATACTTCTATTCCAAATTGATGAAATTCCCTTAACCTACCAGCTTGTGGTCTTTCATAACGATAGCATGGAGTAATGTAGAAAAATTTTAGAGGCATTGCACCTGAGTATAGTTTGTGCTCTATGAATGCTCTAACTACAGGTGCTGTCCCTTCTGGCTTTAAGGTTATACTCCTCCCTGCCTTGTCTTCAAAGGTATACATTTCTTTTTGTACAACATCTGTTGTCTCTCCTACTCCTCTTTCAAAAAGCTCTGTATGCTCAAATACTGGTGTTCTTATTTCTTTATATCCAAAGCTCTCACATACTTCTCTAAAGATTCTTTCGAGGTATTGCCATTTGAATGATTCTGTTGATAATACATCTTTGGTGCCCTTTGGCGCCTTTGTTAGCATACTTTTTCCTCCTTAATTGCTTTAATATTTTAAAAAATAAAAAACACCTCCATCCTTGTCAAATAAAATGACAGGGACGAGAGGTGTATTTCCCGCGGTACCACCCTTGTTGGACATATGTAAATATCCCACTTAAAAACCATTAACGCTGGTTAACGAATAGGCTTACTTTGTTTCAGCATATCTACTCCAGGATGTCTTCATTAAATATTAGTATCGATTTTCCACCATCATCGACTCTCTATTACTAAGCGACTTAACTACTCTTTCCATTCATAGTATTTATGTATTGCTTAATATTATAGTTTATGTAAATATTTATGTCAATGTTTTTATATATTTTTCCTTTCTTTGTATCATCTCCTCAACTCTAGCAATGTATTCTTTTAAATCTTTTACATTTGGTACTCTTTCTATCCTATTCTCTTTTGGATAGAAAATTTTAGTTATACCACCTGCACCTACTGCGATAATTGTTTGCTTTTCTTCCATAATTAGAATGTTATATATGCATTCTTTTTCCGTTCTAGAATATCCCACATTTTCATAATTTCCTAATATTTGTTTTTGCCTATACATATAATATGGATGCATACCCATATTGCTTGCATAATTTTTCGTAATAGACAACATTTCTTCTATAGTGTTTTGTTCAGCTAACGAGTATTTCTCAAGGTTTTCCTTTAATCTTGATGCCCTTTTTATTGCCATAGTATGAACAGTTAGATTTTCTGGATTTAGCTTCATTATTTCTTCCATAGTAGCTCTTATCTCTTTAGGACCTTCTTCTGGCAAGCCAACTATTATATCCATGTTTATAGTTTCAAACCCCATATCTTTAGCTAATTTAAAAGCGTCAATTATATCTTGTGGGGTATGTTTTCGTCCAATTAAAGACAGTGTTTTTTGGCACATTGTTTGAGGATTAATGCTTATGCGTTTTATATCATTATTTCTAAGCATTAAAAGCATATCCCTAGTAATTGTATCAGGTCTGCCCGCTTCAACAGTAAATTCTCTAATATTATTCTTATTAAAAGATTCATATATGCTTTTTATAATTCTATTAAGATTTTCTACCGGTAAAGAAGTTGGAGTTCCTCCACCTATATATACTGTATCTATTATCTTATCTTTTAAAAGAACTTTAGTTTTATGAATTTCATAAATAAGTTTATCAGTATAAATATCTACTAGCTCTTTATATTTACTTATTGGGTTGGATAGGAAAGAACAATATAGACATCTCGTAGGGCAAAAAGGTATATTCACATACAAGCTAAATTTATTGTTATCAACTAAGTCTGTAACTTTTTTCTCAACTACAGCAATATCTAATGTAAGCTTTGCTTTGTCCTCTTTCAACTTATACTCTTCAATCAATATGTTCATTATGTCAGTTTTCCCAACACCCTTACCTAATAAATTATGAACAATCTTAGTAGGTCTTATTCCAGTCAAAATTCCCCAAGGAACCTTGATTGAATTAATTTTTGACAAAGCATCAAAAATTGACTGTTTTATGGCAAGTTTAGCTATCTTAACATCATTATTATCTTTAATGTCAATTTTAGATATATCATCTATATTATCACTACTAATGATCTCTTTTCCTTCATAAACTTTTGTATTTACTGAAACTTTGTTTATGGTATTAGTCAAAGTGCTCATGATTAAAAGGCTCTGAGTATCAGTCAAAGCCTTATTTTCAATAAAGTTTATGTCTTTGTTAAAATAAAATACTTTTACCAATTCATTTACTTCATATCTAAAATTATGTCCCTCTAAGCATACATAAATCATTTTTATTCCCCTTGTAATTCAACATCATATTCACTGTACAATTTTGACAAATGAGATTTTGGAATCCTTAGCTCACTTGCTACCTCACTGTCATTTAACCCAATCTCTTTTAATTTTAGTAAATCTATTATTTCTATATCCTTCAAAAAGCTATTATCTTTATAGTTAAAGTACAAATTTTTCACGTTAAAGCCTCCCAAAGTTATTTGTTATTATTCTTCCACTTATCTTTGAGAGTATTCTGTTATTTTACTTTTTAGCAAAAGGATTAGTCTTTTTTTCAATTCCTATTGTTGAAGCAGGTCCATGTCCTGGCAAAATAATTGTATCATCATCATAAATTAACAACTTCCTATTAACTGAATCAATAATCGTATCATAACAGCCACCATAAAGGTCAGTTCTACCAATTGAACCTTTGAATAAAGTGTCTCCTGTTAGAATATAATTTTCTACTTTTAAGCTTATCCCTCCCATTGTATGTCCAGGTGTATGGATAACTTCAATATTTAAGTTTCCAATTTTCAAAATATCTTCAGCCTTAAGTAATTTATCTGCTTTAATGCTAATGCGATCAATGGACATTGTAGCAGACAGATTTAGCTCAGGATTTAATAGCATTTCCTCGTCTTTTTCATGAACATAGACCGGGCAGTTAATTTCATGTAAAAGACCTGGTATTCCAGCTATATGATCACCATGGGCGTGGGTCAGCACTATACAATTAATAGTAAAGCCTAGCTCTTTTGATTTATTTATAACTTCTTCAGGTTCACCTCCTAAATCTACTATCATAGCATCATTGGTGTCTTCGCACATTACAATATAGCAGTTGGCTGCATACACTCCTAGTGGTAATCTTTCAACGATCATTAAAAAACCTCCTAAAAATCCTTATTACTATCTATTATTATTGTGACTGGTCCATCATTTATTAGAGCTACATCCATATGCTCGCCAAAAACACCAGTCTTTACTTTTATACCATAGGTCCTGCACTTTTCAACGAATTTTAAATACATTTCATTAGCCAAGTTAGAGGGTGCTGCATTCATGAAATTAGGTCTTTTACCTTTTTTTGTGTCTCCAAATAAAGTAAATTGTGATACGACAAGTAATTCTCCGCTAATATCTAATAGAGAGAGGTTCATTTTATCATTTTCATCTTCAAAAATTCTAAGGTTAATAATTTTGTTGCTTAGATAATCTATATCTTTATCTTTATCATCATGCCCAACTCCCAATAATACTAAAAGTCCTTTATTTATTAAACTCACCATTTCATCATTTACTCTAACACTTGCTGTTGAAACTCTTTGTACGACTGCTCTCATGTAATTCTCCCTTCTAAGTTATAACCCTATATACATCGATAACTCCTTCAAGCCTTTTTATTTTTTTCATCAACTCTTTTAGTTGTTCAATGTCCTTAATTTCTAGTGTTAAATTAATAAGAGCTGTTTTTTCTTTACTTGTTCTCGCATTTAGTGATGTTACAGTAAGCTTCATATCTGTTAAAAGCTGTGTAATATCAGTTAATAGTCCAGATCTATCAGTAGCTTTGATTTGAATCTCAGCTTGATAGGATGTTTTCTTATCAGTGTCCCATTCTACATCAATAAATCTCTCCTGTATTTCTAAGCCCTTAACATTAGGGCAGTCACTTCTATGAACTGATACCCCACGTCCCCTTGTTATATATCCAACAATCTCATCTCCAGGGACAGGACTACAGCATTTAGAAAACCTTACTTTAACATTATCTACACCTTTTACTGAAATTCCTTGGGTTGGTTTATATTCTCTTTTTGATGCAATTTGCTTACTTACAATTTCCTTTTCATCTAATATTTGATTGTAGTACTCTCTATAGTTCTCTTTTAGTTTACTAATTACCTGAGGTAAAGTAATGCTTCCATATCCTATTGCAGCATATAAATCATCTACGTTATTTAAACTAACTTTCTTTGCTATGGATTTAAGCCAATCTTCCTTTAAGAGTTCTGTTAATTTATATCCTTGTCTTTTAGCCTCTTTTTCTAATAATTCTTTGCCTTTATTTATATTTGAATCTCTTTCCTCTTTTTTAAACCATTGTCTTATCTTACTTTTTGCTTGACTGCTAATAACTATTTTCAACCAGTCTCTACTTGGTCCACTACTACTTGATGAGGTTAATATATCGACAATATTGCCATTCTTTAATTTAAAGTCTAAAGGAACTATCCTACCATCTACTTTTGCCCCGACACAATTATTCCCCACAGCTGTATGAACCCTATATGCAAAATCTAAAGGGGTAGAACCTGCTGGTAAACTTATAACATCACCTTTAGGAGTAAATACAAAAACCTCATCAGTAAATAAATCGATTTTTAATGACTCCATAAATTCTTTAGGATCTTTGAGTTCTTTTTGCCATTCCAATAGCTGTCTTAGCCATGTTAACTTGTTCTCAAAACCATCTGTTTTGGTTAAGCCTTCTTTATATTTCCAATGAGCAGCTATACCATATTCTGCGGTTCTATGCATTTCCCAAGTTCTAATTTGTATCTCAAAAGGCTCACCTTGTGGTCCTATAACTGTAGTATGCAATGATTGATACATATTAGGTTTAGGCATAGCTATATAATCTTTAAATCTACCTGGTATTGGCTTCCATAGAGTATGAACAATGCCCAGTACTCCATAACAATCTTTTACCGAATCAACAATAACTCTAATAGCTGTTAGGTCAAAAATTTGCTCAAAAGTTTTATTTTGATAAACCATTTTTTTATATATACTATAAAAGTTTTTAGGCCTACCGCTAATATCATTTTCAATTTCCATCTCGTCTAGCTTTTCTTTTAAAACATCAATAACATTTCTTATATATGCTTCTCTTTCTCTTCTCTTTTTAGATACCTTTTCTACTAAATCATAGTATCCCTCTGAATCAATATATCTTAAAGAAAGATCTTCTAACTCCCACTTAATTGTTGAAATACCAAGCCTGTGAGCTATTGGGGCATATATTTCAAGTGTCTCTAATGCTTTTTCCTTCTTCTTAGCATCTGACATATATTCAAGAGTTCTAATATTATGTAGTCTATCAGCCAATTTAATAATAATGACCCTAATATCTTTAGACATAGCAATAACCATTTTTCTAAGATTTTCCGCCTGAGTCTCCTGTTTAGTTCTATATTTTAATTTTTTTAGCTTTGTAACTCCATCAACTAGATTGGCTATTTCTTCGCCAAATTCTTTAGCTAAGGTCTCATAAGTCACATCTGTATCCTCAAGAACATCATGCAAAAGCGCCGCAGCTATTGTTGCGGTATCCATGTTAAGCTCTGCTAAAATCATTGCCACATTAAAAGGATGAATAAAAAATCTTTCTCCTGAATTTCTAAGTTGTCCAGCATGAGCAGATTCAGAAAAATTATATGCTTTTATTATTAGTTCCATATTACCATGAGGATTGTACTCTTCAATTTTTTGAATTAAATTTTCTAACAATTTCCTCAACCTCTCACTAAAGTCTAGTTTCTACAAAATTATATAAATATAGTATAACAGATTCAAACGATTCATGAAATAATTAGATAAAAAAAATAAAACAAAGCATACAGTTTTTATAAAAACAGCCCAAATTATGGGCTGTTGTAAATTTTGGAAAATATATTTTTTCTATGAGAATTTTACTATTGAAAACACATCGTAATCTTCCAAGATTTTTCTTCCATTAATATCTTCTAATTCAATAAAAAATCCAACTGATGCTACTTCTCCACCTAGTTGCTCAACCATTTTACATGTTGATAGTGCAGTTCCTCCAGTTGCAAGTAAATCATCAATTATAGCGACTCTTTGTCCTTTTTCTATAGCATCTTTATGCATTTCAAGTTTATCTGTTCCGTATTCTAGCTCATATTCAAAACTTACGATCTCTGAAGGAAGCTTTCCTGGCTTTCTAACAGGTACAAAACCAACACCAAGTTCGTATGCAAGAGGAGCTCCTATTAAAAATCCTCTAGCCTCAGGTCCTACAATAATATCAATATTCTTATCTCTCAGATGATCTGCCATTTGCTTAATACATTCATGAAATGCTTCTTTATCTTTTAATACTGTTGTTATGTCTCTGAAATTAATACCTTTCTTAGGAAAATCCAGAATGCTTCTTATTTTGCTTTTAAAATCCATTATGCTTCCTCCTCTAATTTAGTTAAGAAATTTAATGCTGTTTTTAAATTGAATATTTCAGCTAATGCTCCATTAAGTTTTTCATAAACAGTAACTCTATACATATCAATTTTGTTATTAGGCATACTAAACATTTTCACAAATAGAAACTCATTTTTTATTGTATAATCTAGTAATTCTGCTTTTTTTAGTATTACCAAAATAGTTAGCAGCTTTAGTCTATTTATATTATTATTAGTTTTATCTGCTAATGAGTTTAAATATTTATCTGTTTCAATTCTAAGATATTCTTCTTTTCTTGAAATAAATGTTTTATATATTAATCTAATATCATCAATTTTGGGTAATATATATTCAATTAAAAATCTATTATTTGTAAAGTCACTTTCAACCACTTGGACTTGTACAGTAACATGTTTAAAAAAATCAATTATTTCCATTAAGTAACTTTCATTAAAACACATGTCATACAAAATAACTTTTTTATAATTTTTCATATTTAAACGATTTAAAGTGGGGTTAATAATAATGTCACATGATTTATGTTCTATAGGTGCATTATAGGAAATTCCTACTTTTTTAACAAGGTCTCGTCCCTCATATTGCATCGTATTTAGTAGCTTTCCTAAATTGAAAATATTATTGATAATAATTAAAATGCTATCATTTTCTTTTATGGTATTTATTATGTAGCTAGTTCTCTCATCATCACTTTGATTTTTTATAATAACATTATTAGAACAAAAATCATTCTTTTTATCAATTCCCTCAAGTATAGATAAAAGAGAATTTATGTATCCACCTGACTTTTCTAACTTTTCTTTATATGATGTAATAATATCTCTTATTATAAGCTGAACACTTTGCTGGCCCAAGAAATCGTTAATATCAATAGATACAACTAAATCTATTTTTTGACCAATTTTCAAATCATTATAATAACTACCAAAGTTAAACCCAATACAGTCTACATATTGGTCAGCCTTCATTATTGTTAGTTTTAAATGCTTGCCATCTTTACCTATAGGTCTAATTGCTTTAATTAAAATACCTCTAAGTAAAAAAATGGGACTTGGATTATTTATTCCAAACGGCTCAAGTAATTTTAGTTCTTTAGCAGAATCTAATATAACTTCTTCAATATCAATTTCTGCATCAACAATACTTTGAGGTACAAGGTCTATCTCGTCTAGTATTTCATCTGCAATATTATTTATTCTTTTTCTAAATTTATCAATTTCATCTTTTTTTATAGTAAGTCCTGCAGCCTGTCTATGTCCTCCAAATTTGATGAGTAAATCCTTACATTTGCTCAAATTCTCATATAAATCAAAACTTGAAATACTTCTTGCTGATCCCCTTCCTTCGTCTCCTTCAATAGATATCAAAATACTAGGTCTATGGTATTTTTCAGTTATTCTAGAACTTACTATACCTATAACTCCACTATGCCAATTCTCAGAGGCTATTACTAATATTTTGTCTTTATCTAAATCAACTTCTTTATTAATAATATATTCAGCTTCTTCTAATATCTTAGCTTCGATATTTTGCCTTTTTATATTTTCCTCATCTAACATATTAGCTAAACGCATAGCTTCATTATAATTCTTTGTAGTAAATAGATGAACAGCATATTTAGCCATTCCAATTCTACCTGTAGCATTTATCCTAGGTCCTATAACAAACCCAATATGTCCACTATTTATCTCCTTATTACCAAGGCCAGTAACTTCTAAAAGAGCATTTACACCTTGATTATCAGTATATTTAATCATATACAATCCATTTTTAACTATAATTCTATTCTCGCCTGTTAGAGATACTACATCAGCTACAGTACCTATAGCTACAATTGGAAGAATATTTCTGTAATCTATTTTTGTGTCTATTTTCAATGCTAACGCTTGTATAAGTTTTAAAGCAACTCCTACTCCAGCAAGTTTTTTAAAGGGATAATCGCTATCCAATCTATTCGGATTTATAACTGCTAAAGCCTTAGGTAGCTCCTCATCACATGTATGATGGTCAGTTATTATTAGGTCTATTCCAATAGCTCTGCAGTATTCTGCAACATCAAATGATTTAATTCCACAATCAACACTAATTATTAATTCTCCACCATTGCCTTTTATATAGTCTATAGCTTCATTGTTAAGTCCATATCCCTCAGTCATTCTATCTGGGATATAAAATTGTACATTTTCACATAAAGTTTTCAAATAAAGAATCAGAATTGATGTACTAGTGACCCCATCTACATCATAATCTCCATATATCCAAATATTCTCACCTTTGTGTATTGCTTCAATTATTCTGTCTACTGCTATATCCATGTCCATTAATAAAAAAGGATCTAAAAAATCTTCAATATTTGGATTTAAAAATTCCTCTACCTCTTCTATATCTATTATTCCTCTATTTATCATTACTTTTGAGGTAAGCCTTGAAATATTAAGGGCCTTACTAAGTTTTTCTACTGCTGAATTATCACTTTCAGCAATTTTTACCAGACTACTGAATTTTATCATTTGCTCACCTACTAAATAGAAAATACATTATCATTATAGCTTATACTTATATAGTGTTCAACAATAATATACTATTCGATACCAATAAACTTGTCATTTTCGCTAACATCAGGATTCTTTTCCTGTTCAACTTTTTTCTCATTATCTTCATCAATTATTTTATCATTATTTACTGTTTCTTTTGTTATCATATCTTCAACTTTATTCTCTAGTAATTGTTTTTCATTTTCTAAACAGCTAATTTGTTTGTTTTGTTCTTTAATCTTAATAGATAATTTTACATGCCTTACTAAGCCTAGCACAGTTACTATTATCGCACCTAAAGCTGCTGAAACAAAAATAACTATGGCCTGTGATACTTGAACCTTTGCAAAAAGAAAATCGATATTTACATTATTTCCATTTCTAAGTGCAAAAACCGCGACTATAATAGCGAACACTAATGATATAATAAATCCTGCTTGCATCTTAATACCTCCTCACTAAGTTTAGAAATTTTTATGTTTATAATGAAAATCTTCTCTTATGAGTATATATTACCATGATAATAATAGATTTAACAATAATTATTGTTCTGTAATAATGGAATAAAAAAGAAGAAACTGCCTGTGGGCAGTTTCAATTAGGCTCTATTCATATTTGTATTATTTTTCTCCTTAAGCTTTGTTTTTAAAAGGTACCATATTGGACTAGCAATAAATATTGAAGAATAGGTTCCTACTAATATACCTACAATAAGTGGAAAAGCAAAATCCTTAATTGCATCTACTCCCAATATATATAAAGTAACTATTGCTAATAATGTTGTAAATGAAGTGTTAATTGTTCTTTTTATTGTTTGCTTTATACTAATATTAACAATATCTTCATATTTTTCTTTCTTCATAAGTTTTAGGTTTTCACGAATTCTATCAAAAACTACTATTGTATCATTTATTGAGTAACCTACAATTGTCAAAATAGCAGCTACAAAGGAACTATCTAGTGGAATATTAAAAATAGCATAAACAGCTAAAACTACCAAAGTATCATGAATTAAAGCAATAATAGCAGCTAAACCAAACTTAACTTCGAATCTAAAAGAAATATATATGAGCATACCTAATGTAGCAATAATAATTGAAAGCCACGCTTTCTTTTGAATTTCACTTCCTATAGATGGTCCAAATTTTTCTGATCGTACAAGAGCATCATCTTTTAAACCATATTCTTCCTTAAATTTTGTAAAAACTTCGTTTCTTTCTTGGTTATCCAAATCTAAGGTGGATTTAACTATTATCTCTTTTTTATCAGTTCCAGCATGAATTATACTTGCTTTTGTGTCAAAAGTATCAGTGATTTTCCTAATTTCTTCAACCGAAACAGTTTTTCCTAAATCAATTTGCATTAAAGTTCCACCTGTGAAGTCTAAGCCGTAGTTTAATCCAGTAGAAAGTCCATATATAAGACCAAATACTATAACTAGAGCTGATAGTATGAAAAAAACATTTCTTTTCTTAATTATATTCACAATATTTCCCCCCTTACGCACCATAAAGTTTCGTATTTTTCACTAGGTTTGTTCCAATAAAGAGTTTTAATAAGAACTTTGTTATAAATACTGCTGTAATCATTGACGAAATAATTCCAATGATTAAAGTAACTCCAAATCCTTTTATTGGGCCACTTCCAAAATAATATAATACTAAACCTGCAATAAGAGTTGTTACATTTGCATCTAATACACTAGATAAAGCTCTCTTAAAACCGCTATCTACTGCTGTTCTGATGGTTTTACCTACTCTTAGTTCTTCCTTGATTCTCTCAAAAATAACGATGTTGGCATCAACAGCCATACCTATTGAAAGAATTAGTCCAGCAATACCTGGTAAAGTTAGTTTTACTCCTAATGCTATCATTATACCTAGTACTATTAATACATATATAGTCAAACTAATATCTGCAATAAATCCCGGTACTCTATATATGATAATCATAAATAAGAAAATTAGAGCCAAACCAATTGCACCAGCATAAATACTTCTATCTAAAGATTCAAGCCCAAGTGTTGGTCCGATAATAGATGTTTGAACTTCTTTAAGTTCCACTGGTAATGCTCCTGCCCTAATTAAAGTTGCAAGTTCACTTGCACTTTGAACATCAAATCCTCCCTCAATTACAGCTTTTCCATCATTTATTGTTGTTCTTACAACTGGATTTGATATAACCTTATCATCTAATACTATAAAAATAATCTTATCTTGATCATTAGTTTTGGACGCTAATCTTGAGGTAGCTTCTGCAAAGCTTGAAGCACCTTCTTTATCAAATTCTAAGGATACCACTGGTTCTTCTACACCTGTACTTACCTGTTGAAAAGCAACTTCTGACTTTTTCACATTTTTCCCTGTTACCACTATATTTCCTTCAGTATCAATAAATTGAAGTTGAGCTGTTTTACCAATCATATCAATAGCTTGTTGCGTATCTTTTAAACCAGCAAGTTCAACTCTTATTCTTTTATTACCTTCTCTAACTATGTTGGGTTCAGCTACCCCAAGACTATCCACTCTCTGTCTTATAATTGTCATAGCTTGGTCAACTTTTTTATCTAATTCTGCTCCTGTTTCATTTGTTTGAGCTTCTAGTAACACATAAACTCCACCTGCCAAGTCAAGCCCTAAGCCTACTTTTTCTCTAGCAGTCTGGATCTTAATCTTTCCTAAATCAACTCCAGACATGGCACTATAAGCTGTAACCCCAATTATCGCTAATATTAATATAAAAACTATTGTATTTCTAAGGTTCATTTTATTATTCCCCCTTCTATCTTCATAAAGACTATTATACAACCTTAACAACTTTGAAGTCAATACTAAGGCAATATTCGTCATTTCTTGTGTTTTTCTGCATATTTTACATAATCTACCGCAGATTGTTTTAACTGCTCAATTTCTTCATTAGTCAAACTTCTTACTACTCTAGCAGGAGAACCTAATACCAATGAACCAGAAGGAATTCTTTTCCCTGGAGTAACAATACTACCAGCAGCAACTAAAACATTATCCTCTATTCTCACTCCATCTAAAATAATGGCTCCCATGCCCACAAGTACGTTGTTTCCTATTTTACATGCATGAACTATTGCTTTATGACCTACTGTTACATAATCACCAATTTCAGTGCTATAATCCTTACTTATATGAATAACAGTACCATCCTGTATATTGGTATATTTCCCAATAGTAATTGAATTTTCGTCACCCCTTAAAACGCAATTATACCATATACTGGTGTACTCTCCTATGCTTACTTTCCCAATAATTTCTGCGCTTTTAGCAATAAAGCAACTTTCATGTGTATTAGGTTTCATGCATTGATATTCAGTTATCATTGCTCTCCTCCTAGTCTATATTTGCAGCAATTGATACTGCACACTCAATTCTCTTCTTCTCCATTTCACAACCTATAGAGTAGGGTTTAGTAATATCATTGTTGAAGTTATATGCATTAGCATGGCAGCCTCCACTACAGTAAAATTTGGCCCAGCAGTCTTTACAATCTTCCTTTGAATATACATTTGCACTTTTAAATTTATCTCTAAGTTTAGTATTTATAATTCCTGTATTTACATCTCCCATTTTAAATTCTTCATTTCCCACAAACTGATGGCAAGGATACAAATCGCCTTCTGGAGTAACTGCCATATACTCAACTCCTGCTCCACATCCTACTACTCTTTTAACAAAACATGGTCCATGGTTTAAATCTATCATAAAATGAAAAAAGTCAAAACCTCTTCCTTCATTATTCATTTTAATATACTCTTGTGATAACTCCTCATATTCTTTCAAGATTAAAGGTAAATGCTCCTCTAACAATGCATAATCTTGTTCTGGTTTTGCTACTACAGGCTCGACTGATATACTATTAAATCCTTCTTTATATAGACTAATTACATCCTTACCAAAGTCCAGATTTTTACTAGTAAATGTTCCTCTAACATAATAAGACTTATTTCCTCTAAGCTTTACAAATTCCAAAAACTTTGGAGTTATTACATCATAGCTTCCTTGTCCAGTAATTGTTGGCCTCATGTTATCATTGACTTCTTTTCTACCGTCTAGACTTAAAACAACATTATCCATATTTTCATTTATGAAATCCATTTTTTCTTTATCTAGAAGAACACCATTTGTTGTTATAGTGAATCTAAAAACTTTATTATGTTTTTTTTCTAACTCTCTTCCATAAGAAACAAGTTGCTTTACAACATTAAAGTTCATTAATGGTTCACCACCAAAAAAGTCTACTTCTAAGTTTCTTCTATTCCCTGAGCTCCGAACTAAAAAGTCTAATGCTTTCTTTCCTATTTCAAATGGCATAATAAGTCTCTCTCCATGAAAGTCACCTTGAGAAGCAAAGCAATATTTGCATCTAAGATTACAATCATGTGCTACGTGTAAACACAAAGCCTTAACAATATTTTCCTTGTTATATTCTATATTATCTATACTTAATTCTTTGCTAAATAATAGCCCATTTTCAATAAGCTCTTGAATTTCTTTTAGGGCATCAGAAATTGCCTCTTCATCATACTTATGATTTAAAGCACTTACTATTTCACACTTATTAGATGACTTCTCATAAAAATCTATAATATCCCATACTATGTCATCTACAACATGTACCGAACCGCTGTTAATGTCTAATATTAACTTTTTGTTATTTAATTCAAACTTATGTATCATGTTAGCCTCCTTATACTCAAAAAAATCATTATTATTTATAAGTGATAAATTTTCATAGAATCATTAATTCAAATTAAAAAGTAGTGGTTGCCCACTACTTTTTATGTAACAACAACTTATTTTTCACACTTCTGGTTTCCTACTGTACAAGAAGTCTTACATGCTGATTGGCAAGATGTTTGACATTCTCCACATCCGTGATTAGCAACAGTATTCTTTAAATTACGTCCAGTAATAGTTTTGATGTGTCTCATACTAATGCCTCCTTAAAAAAACAATTTATAATTAACATATTGATTATAACATAATAATATTGCTAAATAAAGGTTTATTTTATGTTTATACCTATCATTCCCCCTATACAACCAGTCACTATAGCCATTAATCCTTTAATTAAAGAATACTTATCTATTGTAAAATCTTCAATAAATAATATCCCCAAAATAAATATAACAAAGAAATACAAAACACCTATTAATCCTCCACTTAGCCATCCTTTTTTATCTACTTTTCTTGAAATAAAAACAGCCCCTGAAGTAATTCCTATAATCATAATAATTGAATTAATCAATGGTATAAGACTTTCTGAGAGCTTTGTATAAGTCAAAATAATTGTAAAAATAAAAATCAATATTATCGTTAATATTAGTCCTAAAATCGTACCTTTAATAATATCTGTATAATAGTTTGAACTATTCTGGTTCTTAAAATAACTCATAACTCCACCTCCTATATCCTTAATCAATATTTATGCTGTGCGTGTCATTTTATTACAAAAAATAAAAAAGATCCTCCAAGTTATTAATTAAAATAACTAAGAAAATCTTTTCATGTCATAGTTAAAAACTATATGTAGCCTTATTCTTCTGTTGTTTCTGATGATGCTTGAATACTACCTATAGCCCATTTAGTAATGTTAAATCTTGTTTTGTCGGAGCCTACTTCAATTGTTATTACATCATCTTTAATTTTCACAATCTTTCCGTAGATTCCTCCAATAGTTAATACCTCGTCACCAACTTTTGCACTATTTCTCATTTCTTTAATTTTCTTATCCTTTTTTTGTTGAGGTCTAATAATAAAGAAATAGAAGATAGCTAAGAATAATACTGGGAGCATCAAAGTTGATAATAAGTTCCCACTTTGTGCAGCAGCTCCAAATAATATGACTTCTCTCAAGACAGTCCCTCCTTTCCCTGTTTATTATTCTACATTTTCATTATAAATCCTTTATTTTTATTTTGTATATCCATATTTATTATAGAATTCTTCTTTGAACTTAAGTAGTCTATCTTCTTTTATAGCTTGCCTAATGTTTTCCATGAGTTTTAAGAGGAAGTAGACATTATGTATAGTTGCTAATCTTGCTCCCAATATCTCATCTACATTAAAAAGGTGTCTAATGTATGCCCTAGTATAATTTTTACAAGTATAACAATCACATTCTGGATCAAGACTTGTAAAATCCTTTGAATATTTTGCATTTCTTATGACGACCTTACCGCAGCTTGTAAGGACAGTTCCATTTCTAGCTATTCTAGTAGGTAGTACACAATCAGCCATATCTATACCTCTGATTACTGATTCAAATAAATAATCTGGACTACCAACTCCCATAAGGTATCTAGGTTTTTCTTTAGGTAATAATGGTACTGTATAGTCTAGCATCTCGTACATAAGTTCTGCAGGCTCTCCTACGCTTAACCCTCCTACTGCATATCCTGGAAAATCCAAGTCAATAATTTCCCTAGCGCTTTGTTCTCTTAAGTCTCTGTACATTCCACCTTGGACTATACCAAATAAAGCTTGAGTTTCAGGGTTTTTATTTGCCTCTTTACACCTCTTTGCCCATCTTGTAGTTCTCTCTAAAGATTGCTTTACATAATCCCAACCACTCGGATAAGGAGCACACTCATCAAAAGCCATCATTATATCTGAACCCAAAGAATTTTGAATCTCTATAGATTTCTCAGGACTTATAAAATGCTTAGAACCATCAATATGTGATCTAAACTCTACACCTTCTTCAGTTATTTTCCTCAATTCTCCTAAGCTAAAAACCTGAAATCCTCCACTATCTGTTAATATGGGCTTATCCCAGTTCATGAACTTATGTAATCCACCTGCCTCTTCAATAAGTTTATGACCTGGTCTTAAATATAAATGATAGGTATTACCCAAAATTATTTGAGCCCCTAAGTCTTTAAGTTCTTCAGGAGTCATTGTCTTTACTGTGGCTCTAGTTCCAACTGGCATAAATATAGGTGTCTCTATAACTCCATGCGGCGTATAAATTTTGCCTAATCTAGCTCCACAATCACTTGCTTCTTTTATTAATTCATATCTAAATACCATTATTGCCTCCTATTAATAAAAATACAATATTTCATATATCTTAATTACTTAATATACATAGCATCACCAAAACTAAAAAATCTATATCTTAATCTAATTGCTTCTTCATAGGCTCTTAAAACATTCTCTCTTCCTGCTAAGGCACTTATTAACATTATTAGTGTGGATTCTGGCAAATGGAAATTAGTAATCAAATTATCTACAATTTTGAATTTATATCCTGGATAAATAAATATGTTAGTCCAATCACTTTTAGGAGATACTTCACCATATTCATTACTTGCGGATTCTATGGTTCTCACAGAAGTAGTACCTACTGCTATAATTTTACCTCCTGAACTTTTAGTGTTGTTGATTATGTCTGCTGCATTTTTATCAATTTCATAATATTCAGAGTGCATATCATGTTCTTCAATATTCTCCACCTTTACAGGTCTGAAAGTACCTAAGCCTACATGAAGAGTAATATATACGATATTAACTCCCTTCTCTTTTATCTTTTGTAATAGAGATTCTGTAAAATGCAAACCTGCTGTAGGAGCTGCTGCAGAACCCTCCTTCTTTGCATAAACAGTTTGATATCTTTCTTTATCCTTAAGCTTTTCTTTGATGTAAGGAGGAAGTGGCATTTCCCCAAGTTTATCTAGTATTTGCTCAAAAACACCATGATATATAAATTCTATTATCCTTGTACCGCCATCTCTAACCTCTAGTATTTTTCCTTCCATTACTCCATCACCAAAGTCAAATATTGCTCCTGGTTTTGCTTTTTTTCCTGGCTTTACTAAAGTTTCCCACTTATCTTTAGTTATCCTCTTTAATAATAAAAATTCTACACTGCTACCTGTATCTTTTCGGTGACCAAATAGCCTTGCTGGAATTACTCTAGTATTATTTAATACTAGACAATCCCCTTTATTCAAATATTGTGTTATATCCGAAAAAAAACTGTGTTCTGTTTCTCCTGTCTTCTTATCTAAAACTAGCAGTCTAGAGCCTTCTCTATTTGCTATTGGAGTTTGTGCTATAAGCTCTTCTGGTAAATTAAAATAAAAATCTTCTTTTCTCATTGTTATCATCCTTTACTCAACTATTGCTCCAGTATAATAATGTTCTAAAATCTGCACATAGTCATATCCTAGTTCAGCCATTTTTTTAGCTCCCCATTGACTCATACCTACTCCATGACCCCAGCCCTTACCAATAAATACATATTTTCCAACACTATCTATTGAATTATTATCTAGTTCATTATATATTTCATAAGTACTTGAACCATCTGATATTGTTATACCATTTGATAAAAATATAGAATCCAAAACACTTAGCCCATCAGAAGTTATGACAGCAGCTTCAGCAATTGGCTTTTTTATAATGTCTCCATTACTAAAATTATATATGTAAATATCTCTTGTTGAAATATTACTACCTTCACCATAAAATTTCACTTTAAATAATGTACTCTTGATATTTGATGTCCCAAAAATTTGTCTTGTTTTTTCTTTTGCTAGTATTTGAGTTCCCATTGTTCCCTTGACCATTAATTCTTGAACTCTTCCACTTGGAGACGTTGATAGAATTTCGACTTCAGTTATATACCCAACATCTAAGCCATTTTCGAAAAGCTTGTTTCTTATTTCTTCTTCACTAATTACAAATTGCCATGTATCATAGGGAGAACCTAAGGAAAAATCATCTTTGACCCCACTAAGGTATGGAAAACTATTACTCCACACATTCTCACTATTCTCAGTAAATCCTCCACTTGAAGAATGATAATAAGCATCTACTAGCTTACCATTATAAGTTAATATTTTCCCAGATGTTTCATCAACAGCCTTATTAGTCATTATATTTTCCGAATTGTACCCTCCATATACTTGACAATGTTGAGTATCACATAATTCATAGCCTTCATTACTATGCTTATTTTTATATAATAAAGCATAGTTCTTTGCTGCTATTGCTTGGGCTTTCAATGCCTCTAACGGCCAAGAAGGAGGCATTTCTTTTGGCACAACTCCATACAAATAATGCTGAATACTAACGTTATTTATTACTACTAACTCATTTTCATTTCTAGAAAAAGTGATGAAATCTCTATAACTAGCACCTTCAACTTTGACTAAGTCTTTATATTGTGTAGATAATGAAGATAAATGGATATCTTGATTTTTATCAAACATCAACACTATTTCATTATTTTCATTTAATATCATAATTCTATCCTTACTGTCAAGAGCAATATCGGTCAAGTTATTTAAATAATCCATATATTCTGCTGCCTCTTCCATAGCTTTTCTCTCTGATATAAACTGCCCTATCCAAATTTCAAAAAAATCTTGATTATAATAGACAAATGCATCTATGTTTAAGCTTCTAAGTTTTTTTACTTCATATGAGGCCTCATCATATGCAGTAAATGCTTTGTTAGTCCTTATATGAAAAGGTCCACAAGTAGCAGCAGATACATCATCAGCCTTAGTGTAATTTCCAAATATATTTATATAATAACCATCTATCCTAACAGTTAATCTACTTTCATCAATATTGAAAAGTGCATTATAACCATCTTTCCACTTTCCTACTCGAAATCCTTCACTACTAAGGTTTACCGAAAAAACCGATTTCAAAGGTGATTTTAGTCCGATTTTTACATAATCATCTTCACTTGCAAGCACCTGGTTTGATAGAACAAAAGATATAAATAATGCTAAGAAAATTGTCAAGAAATATCTCTTCAAATTAACACCCCTCTACTTTTGTGTACTTATTAATCTTCTCTGTACTCTATTCCAAAATAATCATAACATCTTTTTGTAGCAACCCTTCCTCTAGGGGTCCTATTCAAAAATCCTAATTGTAAAAGATAAGGCTCGTACACATCTTCTATGGTAGTTCGCTCTTCACCTGTAGAAGCAGCCAATGTATCTAATCCAACTGGACCACCACCGAAATTATTAATTATAGTTAATATTAACTTTTTATCTACACTATCTAATCCAAGTGGATCAACTTCTAGTAGTTTTAAGGCTTTATTTGCTACTTCCTTTGTTATATTTCCATTCTCTACTACTTCAGCATAATCCCTTACTCTTTTTAGTAGTCTATTGGCAATTCTTGGTGTTCCTCTTGATCGTTTTGCAATTTCTAAAGCTCCATCCTTATCTATCATAACATCTAATATACTAGCTGATCTCACAACTATTTTCTTTAAACTTTCAGTATCATATAAATCAAGCTTGCATATAACTCCAAATCTATCCCTTAAAGGTGAAGTTAATAAACCAGCTCTAGTAGTTGCACCAATGAGAGTAAATTTAGAAAGGTCTAGCCTTATCGATCTAGCACTTGGTCCTTTTCCAATTATTATGTCAAGTGCATAATCTTCCATAGCAGGATAAAGTACTTCTTCAACGCTCCTATTTAATCTATGGATCTCATCAATAAATAAAACATCATTTTCAGATAAATTTGTCAATATAGCTGCTAGATCCCCAGGCCTCTCTATTGCAGGTCCTGAAGTAATTCTTATATTTACACCCATCTCATTAGAAATGATATTAGCAAGCGTTGTTTTACCAAGTCCTGGAGGTCCATATAGAAGCACGTGATCAAGGGGTTCGTTTCTACCCTTTGCAGCTTTAATAAATATATCAAGCTTTTCCTTTACTTTATGTTGTCCAATATATTCATCCAATGTTCTTGGCCTTAAAGTTGTCTCAATGTCAGTATCTTCTTCTTTTAAATTCCTTGTAACAATTCTATTATTAATATCATCCATGATATCAAAATCCTTTCTTTATTTTGATAGTTTCCTTAAAGCAAGCTTGATTATTTCTTCTGTTCTTTTCCCCTGAGTATCTATTGAAGACAATACCTTGAATATTTCATTCCTTGTATATCCAAGAGTAGTTAAAGCTACAATAACCTCTTCAGTTTCATCCACAGCCACAGAAACATCAACCCCTTCTTCATAGGTAATATTATCATCAATTTTATCCTTTAGTTCAAGTATAATTCTTTCAGCAGTTTTTTTACCTATTCCTGGTGCCCTAGAAAGTGCACCAACATCACTGCTTAATATTGAGATTTTAATGTTTGAAGGATTCAAAGTAGATAGCAACCCAATAGCAACCTTAGGTCCTATTTTAGTTACGGTAATTAACTGCTTAAACATTTTTAGCTCCTCACTAGTTATAAATCCATAAAGACTTAATACATCTTCCCTTACGATTAAATGTGTAAGTATTTTTCTATTCTTAGTATTTTGTCCAATGTCCATTATTGTGTTTTTTGAGGTATATACAATATAACCAATTCCATTATTTTCTACAACTATATAATCTTCGCTTATCTCTTCAATATTACCAATTATATATTGATACAAAAAGATCACCTCTATTTCATTTTAAACAAGTCTCTAAAATTACCAGAATGCGCATGGCAAATAGCAACTGCAAGAGCATCAGCAACATCATCTGGTTTTGGTATCTTATCTAAATTTAGTAGTATTTTAACCATTTCTTGAATCTGTCTTTTGTCTGCTCTACCATATCCTACTACACCCTGCTTTACTTGGAGAGGTGTGTATTCATATACTTCAATGCCTTTATTCACTGCAGCTAGGATTTGAGCTCCTCTCGCTTGTCCAATTGTTATAGCAGTTTTTACATTCTTATTAAAAAAAAGTTCTTCTATTGCAAGAGCATCTGGTTTATGTTTATCTAAAAGCAAAGAAATCTCATCATATACTATCTTCAATCTAGTTGGAAAATTATTTCCATTTGTAGTTTGTACTGATCCATAATCAATCACTCTAAATTTATTGCCTTTATATTCTAGAACCCCATATCCTACTATAGCTATTCCTGGATCTATCCCAAATATTACCACATTTATCAGCTCCAATCATTATATAAACATAATTCGATATAATTCTCGTAAATCCTTTAGATATTTATTTTATCATATATGTTTTTAATAGAAGCTTCAATCAAAACTTTTTTAAAGAGTCATCTATCGAAGTGCAGTATAGAAAAGACATATTAATTAGTCTACATTTCACTATGCTTTGCAAAAAAATAAAGTCAGGACAAAGAAAATCTTAATCCCAACTTATTGTTATGCTTTTTTCTGTTGTCAACTTATATAATTTTCAAGAACTTCCGAAAGTTCTTCTTTGCTATCTGTGATAATACCTTTTATTAACTTTTCCTGATCTATTTCTTTTAGTAAAGATATGGGGGCATCATTATAAACTCGGTCTATTACCTTTTCTCCATTTACATCTATTTTAAAAACAGCTATTTTACCATCCTTTTCTCCTATTACATAATGATTTTGACACAAATGATTTTTTACTATTAATACCACTACTTTATCATGAGAAAATTCTTCTACTTTCCACTTTGGATGGTTATTTTTTATAAATTCTTCGAAGCTTTCCTTTGTCATATTTACCATGTGTTTCTCTGGCTCAGAAGTAACCACGGTTTCATGATTACATTCTGTATAATAAGTTATATACTCTATAATAGTATTTGGTCCTATTTGTTCTTCATTTAATAAACTTGCTTCATAATCATCATGGTCATCTGTACTTAATTTATCTTTTTCTGTATCTCCTAATTTTGTCGGGGTGATTTTTGTATTTTCTATTGGTGGATTTGGTTTTTCGTTTGCTTTTTTTAACCCTATATAGTACCCCGAAAACATACTAACTGCAGTAATTCCAAATAAAAGCAATATAATTGAAACCATAGATATTCTTTTCATAATATCCCTCCTACACTATCTAATTAGATATTTTTCCCAAAACGGAAAAAAATATACACTTTCCTGAAGATAGTGTAGTAAAAAAGGCTTCCATCGAAGCGTAATAAGGTAGCCTTTTTTTGAAACTCGTTGACGGAAAGTTCAAAAAATAAAAAAGACAAATATTGAACTTTCCTACTAGTTATAACTAACCTGCATTATATGCAGGTTAGTTATTCACTCCAGATACTTTGAAACCAGCTTTTTCAATTTTATCAATAAGTTCTTCTACATCAGTCATATTTACTCTTATAACAACTTTATATACATCCATAACCTTTGCATCCATAACAGCAAAATTAGCAATATTTACATTAGATTTCCGTATAGTCTCAGTCAGTTTCGCTATTTGTCCTGGAATATCATATACATTTATGGTTATTCTAGTACCTTCATTAAAACCAAAAATATCAGAAAAAGCATTAAAGATTGAACTATGAGTTAATATTCCAATAAAATTATCCTTATCATCTAGTACTGGAAGAAAAGGAGTTCTAAATTCATTTAATAAATATGAAGCATTTTCAATAAAAACATTATCATTAATTGTTTTTACATCAGTTTTACACAAATCTTTAACCTTAGTTTCTTTTAGATATTTTTCTTTATCTGTATAACCCTCTTCAAAGTAACGCCTAAAAATAGTTTCTTTCATTAAAATGCCTACAAATTTATCCCCATTTAATACTGGCAAAGATAAAAAATCCCCTTTAGTAATTTTATCTAAAGCATCACTTATACTATCTTCTACTTGAAGCATTACAAGCTTATCTTTTGATAAAACATGATTTTTAACATACATGAAAACTCCCCCTTATTTAACATATATTAAGAAAATTTAATATAGTTATTCAACAATTATCTCATAAATCCTTCTATATCTTCTAAATAATTATTACCCTGCATTTTACTTTATTAACAAATATTTAAAAATGTTATATTCCCTTAGTTTTCTATTAGTAATACATTCCCAAAACTTTATCATTTAAGGCATACCAATACGCTTCTTTGTATATGATTTTCATTTTTTTAATTAATGAATTAACTATAGAAAGATATACTTTATCTACTTCTTCGTCTTGTAAATAATGCTTCTCCTCCTCAATTCTTATATCATGAAAGTCAAAGTCCATTCTAAGTTGTTTATTTATGTACTTATCTAGTTCAACAATTTTTTTCTTAATAACCTTGTTAGTAAAAGTATATACTAATGTTTCGATAAATCTATCTCTTTTCTCTCTATTGTCTATCTCTCTTTTGCATCTTCTTTTTAAATCACTTATTAACTTATCAGAGATATTAAAATGAAAAAGATGAGTTCTTCGATATAATTCTTCTAAGCCATAAAAATCTAAAGCTTTTTTTTCAAGAATATTTGCCCATTTTTTATTAGTAAAGCCGTGCTTATAGCCCTCCAAATAAAAACAGAGCTCTAGTCTATTAATATCCTCATGTATGATATCACTCAAGCTTCTAGATATAATCTCATTGTCGTCCCTGTTCATTAATACATATTTAATTTTCTTTTTGATATCATTCTTACTCATGTACTTTGGATATATACTAGATATATTTTCTTCTAAATCATATAAAGCTAGAAGGATATAGATTGAATTAATATCGTTACCAAACAGAAACTTATCTCTTAAACCTCTATACATATCTGGTGTTTTAACTGACAAAGCTTCCATATGACAATCCCTCCCACTAGCAATTATTACCATAAAGATGACTGTTATAACACTTAACTAGCATATTTTGCTCTTTACTAGACAAAAACACTCTCATTATTATATAACGACATATGAGAGTGTTTTTTTTATAATCATTTCTACTTATATATCCAAATCTTCTGGCATATCCCAATTATGGAATACTTCTTGAACATCGTCACTATCTTCAAGTGCATCTATTAGTTTTACCATATTCTTTATGTCTTTTTCTTCTTCAAGTTTTGTTTCATTTTGAGGAAGGTAAGTTACTTCAGAAGTTGAGAAATTATATCCTTCTTCTTTCAATGATTCCTTCACCTGTTCATAGCTTTCTGGAGCAGTAATTATCTCAAAGTATTCATCTTCTGCACTAAAATCATCTGCTCCTGCATCTATAGCCTTAAGCATTAACTCATCTTCATCCACTTCTTTATCTCTGTTTACAATTAAAAGCCCTTTTCTATCAAACATCCATGAAACACAACCTGTAGAGCCTAAATTACCTCCAAATTTATCAAATGCATGTCTTACATCAGAAGCTGTACGATTTCTATTATCTGTTAAACATTCAACAAAAACAGCAACACCACCTGGTCCATATCCTTCATAAGTAATCTCTTCAAAATTAGCACCATCAAGATCGCCAGAGCCTTTTTTGATTGCTCTTTCGATATTATCATTAGGCATATTTTCCTCTTTGGCTTTTTCGATTGCATTTTTTAAATTATTATTATACTCCGGGTCAGGTCCTCCTTCTTTAACTGCTACAGTTATATATCTAGCAAGTTTAGTAAATAATTTTCCTCTCTGGGCATCTGCTTTTCCTTTTTTATGCTTTATTGTTGACCATTTAGAATGTCCTGACATTTTTCAAACCTCCTTAATTATTAACAAATATATTTTAACACAAAGATGTTGGTGTATCAATTTCCTTTATCATAAAAATAGAGTAAAGATTATAATCTTTACTCTTATCTAATGTACATAAGCGGAAACCTTCTTTTATGCTCACTTCTCTTATACATTTTTTCAATTTTTTCTTTTATGTTTTGGTCTGCTTCTCCAGTTTTAATATAGCCATCTAATTCCTTATAGCTAAAGCCCATTTCTTTTTCATCAGTCTGATCTTCCCATAGTCCAGCAGTTGGGGTCTTGTTGATTATTAAGTCAGGAATTTTTAAATACCTAGCTAGTTCAAATACTTCTTCTTTTAAAAGATCTACTATTGGTAATATATCTACACCACTATCACCATGCTTAGTGAAGTATCCAACAGTAAATTCACTTTTATTGCTTGTTCCGGCTACTAAATATTTTTTTACCTGTGCATAGTAATATAGAGTAGTCATTCTAAATCTTGGTTTGATATTTGATAAAGCTAAAATATTCTGAGTACTAGTATCTAACTCACTCAAAAATAAATCATATACATTAGTCAAATCTACTTTTTTAGTTTCAATATCTAATGCTTTAGCAACCAGTCTAGCATGTTCCTCGTCTTCGGGGTTACTATGACATGGCAAAATAATTCCAAGAGCGTCATCTGGGAATGCTTTTTTCGCTAAAGCTGCTACAACAGCTGAATCAATTCCACCACTAAGTCCAAAAACTAAACCCCCTGAACCTGATTCCTTTACTGTGTCTCTTAACCAATTAACAATTTCACTGCATAGGTTTTGTATATTGCTCATATGTTTACCTCCAGATTGTTATCAAAAACAATATAGCATATTTTAGCAAACTAAGCAAATACTATTCGAATATACCTGTACTAAGATATCTCTCTCCACTATCAGGAGCAATAACTACTACTTTTTTACCTTTTCCTAGTTCTTTAGCTTTTTTTACGGCGACAAATACAGCAGCACCTGAAGATATTCCTAATAATAAGCCTTCTTCTCTTGCTAACCTTCTAGTCATTGTAATTGCATCTTCATCTTTAACTCTTTCTATCTCATCTATTATACTTGTGTCGAGGACCTCAGGTATAAAGCCTGCACCTATACCTTGAATTTTATGGGAACTAGGAGTTCCACCCGATAATACTGGTGAGCTGTCAGGCTCAACAGCAACTATTTTAATTTTCCCAAACTTGCCTTTTAATACTTTGCCTGCACCAGATATTGTTCCTCCAGTCCCTACACCTGCAACAAAGGCATCTATATTTCCTTCTACTTGCTTTAGAATTTCAATTGCTGTTGTTTCCATATGTTTTGCAGGATTATGAGGATTTTCAAACTGCTGAGGCAAAAAATAATTGTCATTTCTATTAACAAGTTCTACTGCTTTCTCTATTGCACCCTTCATTCCTCTCACTCCTGGTGTTAATACAAGCTCAGCACCATATGCTTTGAACAAATTCCTTCTCTCTATACTCATAGTATCAGGCATTACTAGCATAACTCTATAACCTTTAGCAGCACCTACCATAGCTAAACCAATACCCGTATTTCCACTTGTTGGTTCAACTATAACAGAGCCTTTATTTAATTTGCCTTCATTCTCAGCTTTTTCTATCATATTTAATGCTATCCTATCTTTCACACTACTCCCTGGATTAAAATACTCTAGCTTTACTAGTACTTCTGCACAGCTATGATCAACTACTCTATTTAGCCTTACTATTGGTGTATCTCCAATTAATTCCGTAATATAATTTACAATTTTCATTGCAACCTCCTAATTCCTAGTATTCCTATATGTTTTTAAGTATATTATCATCTTTTACCTCTGTCAAGTGAATAAGTACGAACTTTTTGGAAAAAGTAATATCTATATATTAAGATTACGTATAATATCAATTTTTATTCTAGGTGATTAGATGAATAACAAAAAAAATAAAGCTAAAATACTATCAATTGGTCTCATTATAGGATTAGTAAATGGTCTATTTGGTTCAGGAGGAGGAACAATTGCTGTACCTGCACTAGTTTTTATGCTTGGCTTGAGTCAACATAAAGCTCATGCAACAGCTATTAGTATTATATTCCCATTATCTTTTGTAAGCACTATTTTGTACTTTAGACATGGAGTATTAAACTTAAAGGTGGCAATAATAGTAACACTTGGAGGAATCATAGGAAGCTATATTGGCGCAAAAAATCTAACTAAAGTACCAAGTAATATTCTAAGAAAAGTATTTGGACTTTTTATGATAATAACAGCTATAAGGATGATTTTAATATGAAATTATTTTTTATTGGTTTACTATCAGGCGTAATAAGTGGAATGGGTATAGGTGGAGGAACAATCTTAATCCCGGGATTAATAATTTTTTCTAATCTTAATCAGCATCAAGCGCAAGGAGTTAATCTTACTGTGTTTATACCCATAGCCACTGTTGCCTTATTAACACACAAAAAAGAAAAAAATATTGACTTGAAAACTGCAGTGCCAATTATTGTTACTGGAGTAATCGGAGCTTTTATTGGCTCATCTGTTGCAATGAAAATGACTCCATCTTTTTTAAGAAAGTTTTTCTCAATATTTCTTTTTATTATGGGAACTTATGAAATCTTTGGAAAAGCAAAAAAATAGTCTCCATAATAAGGAGACCTTAATTATCCTAACTCTACTAAAACACATACATTATATGCGATAATAAATCCTAATTCTTTCGCTTTTAAAACTACTTCTTCATTGGCAGCACCTGGTTGACACCAAAGATATTGTACTCCCATTTCCTTGGCTATAGGTAGTAAATCCAAAATAGCTGTAGGAGGTATTATAAAGTTTATTACATCTGGTTTTTTAGGAAGTTCATTTAATGATTTATAGCATCTTTGCCCGTCTATCTCTTTATAATTTGGATTTATAGGATAAGTTTCATATTCAAGCTGTTCTAACTTTTTCCATACCTTATATCCATATTTATCTTTATTTACAGAAGCTCCTACCACCGCCCAGGTCTTTTTGTCTAGCATTTCTTTTTTTAGTTCATTACAGCTTTTCATTTACTTTCCTCCTGTTTTTCTAATATATACCCAGGTAGTTTTAAAGATTAACTCTTTAATTCATTTTTATATTATCAAGTTATTATCTTTTACAGAATAATATTCTTCATCAAGTTCTATATAAGTCATCCTTGAGCTTGTAAGTTCTGTAATAACACTGATTAAATTATCAAATTTGTTAGTTTCACATAATATAACTATGTTTACTGCATCATCATAAACTACATCAGTAATTATATATTTTAGTCTCAAAAGTTCATTTTCTAATTTTCCATAAAGAGTATAATCGATCCTAACTTTTATTTTTCTGAACAATATTTTATCTACTATGAGTCCAGCCTCGAGACCTATCTTAGCCCCCTTTGTATAAGCTCTTACTAAACCGCCTGCACCTAGCTTAACACCACCAAAGTATCTTGTAACTACTACAACTATATTTCTTAATTCCTCTTTCTTAATAACTTCTAATACAGGAATTCCTGCGGTTCCACTTGGTTCACCATCATCACTATATCTTTGAATATTACTATGTTCACCAAAAACATATGCATAAACATTATGAGTAGCATCTTTATGCTTTGTTTTTATTTCCTGTATAAAACCTATTGCTTCATCTTCGCTTGAAATAGGTTTTGCATACCCGATAAATCTTGATTTATTTATAGTTATCTCATCAGAACCAAAACTATGTATTGTTCTATACTTTATAAGCATTATGCACCACCTCCACTTCATAGTTAGATTATAGCATTTTTAAATAAAAAAAATAAAGGGTAGATAACTACCCTTATACTAAAATTGCTTCCTTCTCCTTTAATTTTAAAAACTTTCTATATGAAAGGCTAACTAAAGACTTGTCTTGACTGTATGTTATCATGTCGATAGCTTCATCAATGCTATAGAATCCTGCATCTAATATACCATAATCCTCATTTATGAAAAAATTCATGTCTTTAGACTCCATGATAAACCATGTTATTTCATTGCATACCGGTTTTTGCCTAGAAAAAGAATAAAATTCGTAACTGGTTTCTCCGGCTGTAGATATAATCTCCACATCAAGCCCTGCTTCCTCTTTGACACGCTCGATTGCTGTCTCTGAAGCTAAGAAACCGTCACGAATTTTACCTTTTGGTAGAACCCATTCACTTTTATCGTTTTGCATAATGAAAACTTTATCGTCATGAAAAACCACACCGCCTGCACAACTTCTAAAAATCATGGCGAACGCCTCCCTTCTTCTTATTATATTCATAATACAACAAGTTCTAAAAAATTTCAATACTTTTCAGAAAATTTCATATTTACTTAATATTAATATAACTAAATTTTAATCATTTATTCATAAATAACACTACTTTGGGAAAAATAATTTTTGACTAGTCAGCTGAGGTGAATTTATGATTGTAATATATCATTGCGTAGGAGGAGCTCATTCCTCTGTTTTAGCAGCGTCAATACATTTAGGTTTGCTCCCAGTAGATAGAAAGCCAACAAAAGAAGATATTCTAAATATCCCTTTCTTTGATACTTTATCTAAGCAGGAGCAAGGTAAAATATTAATGAAAGGTATTGATGAACATGGAAACAATGTATTTACACTAAGCAGGCAGTTCGTTCCTAGATTAAAATTACCTGCAATTAAAGACGCATATCAATTAGGTGGAGGTAAATTAAGCGATCTACTCTTATTAAACACTATGGAACCAGTTAACTGGTTAATGAAATTTGGAGGTTTTTCTTCCAGAAGGCTACATTTTGTAGCCTTTGGAAGACCGATAGCAGCATATGGGGCAGCAAAAGTCTATGATAAAATTGCACAAATAGTAGCTAGTACAAAGAAGATAATCAACTAGTTAATTATCTTCTTCTATAACAAATCTTTTGAACTTTTCATACTCAATAGAATCTAATATAGTAGTAATTTGTGTTCCCCTTTCTTTATATTCGTGCTTTAATACCTTTGTTTTATCGAATATATAAGTTGACAAACTACCTTCTGAATAAGGTATTAATAAATCCACCTCATAAAACTTCTGAGGCAAATTATCTTGAATCATTTGAAGCAATAGAGCCATATTATATCCTGTTTTAGCTGATAAAGTAATAGTTGGTCCTAAAACATCAATAATAACTTCGTTTTCTGTAGCGTCGGCCTTATTAAAAATAGTAATCATCGGCTTATCTAGAACATCTAAGTCTTTTAGTATGCTAAGCGTAGTCTTTACTTGAATATTTAAATCTTGATTAGTCATATCAACAACATGTAATAGTAAATCAGCATACTTTACTTCTTCAAGGGTTCCTTTAAAAGCCTCAATTAGTTTTGTTGGCAGTTGACTAACAAATCCAACAGTATCAGTTACTAGGAAACTTTGACCATTTGGAAGTACGCTTTTTCTAAGAGTTGTATCCAATGTTGCAAACAGCATGTTTTTTGCTAATACTTTTTTATCTTCACTATACTCTTCATCAAGCCTAATAAGGCTGTTTAACAAAGTAGATTTTCCTGCATTAGTATAGCCTACTAAGGCAACTATTGGTATCTCTGAATTCTGCCTTTTTTTTCTTTTTATCATCCTTACGTTCTCTAGCTCTTTTAGCTCTTTCTCAATATCACTTATGCGTCGAAAAATATGTCTTCTATCAGTCTCAAGCTTTTGTTCCCCAGGTCCCCTGGTCCCTATACCTCCTCCAGTTCTAGATAATTGATTTCCTAGGCCAATTAATCTAGGCAGCATATACTTAAGTTGCGCAAGTTCAACCTGTAACCGTCCTTCTTTACTGGTTGCCCTTTTTGCAAATATGTCTAATATAAGGTTTGTTCTGTCTATTATCTTTCTATTCAACACTGCCTCTAGATTTCTGATTTGAGCTCCTGTAAGCTCATTATTAAATACTACTGTGTCAATATCTAATTCGTCACAACACAAAGCGATTTCTTGAGCCTTTCCTTTTCCAATAAAATATGCAGAATCAATTCTATCTCTGTTTTGAACTATATGACTTATTACTACTCCTCCAGCAGCATGAACTAATTCCTTTAATTCATTCATAGAACTGTCAATGTCAATATCAGTTTTCCTATCTAAATCAACTCCAACAATAAGTACTTTTTCTTGTTTGTCAGTTTTTTGATTATCGTACATTGCTTCACCTCAGTAAGAGTATTTTTTACTCATATTTTAACTTCAATTATATATAATAACAGTATTATAATTCAAGTTTTATAATATTTATTACTTTTTTATTTCACAACATTTGGGACTTCTTCTTCTGGTATGAAAATATAACTCTCTGGTACTTCTCCAACTATAATAGTTTCTGCAACTGGTATATTAGTTACAATTCTTATAACTTCTGAAGCCAAGGGTACTATAACCCTCACATCTGTAATTATAACCAGATATACCTTATGTATAGTTTGATTTATACCAGATTCAATAAACTCGGTAGTAAAATCAACAGTGACTGTCCCTTGAGGTACTATAGTAATATTAATATTAGGTCCTTTAAATAATTGGGAATTTAGAGCGTTACCTATAGGAATTTTTACTTGTTTTGTCGCCACATTTCTAATGTTTTCTTGAACCTCCAATGCTACATCAGAAGCTATACTGTTCATCATAATTGTATTTGCTTGCATCATGGTAACTTTACCTTCTCTATCAAAATTAACAAATATAAGATCTTTATATTTTATATCATCTTTAATCTTGTTTTTAACCGCTTCATTTATTGCTTGAGTAGCAATTTTTCTTGCTTGAACTTCTGAAATTGCAAGGACAGTAGGCTTAATATTTTTATCTACCCATACAAAACCATATATAGATAAAACCAAAATAATAACTACAATTGCAAATACTTTTTTCTTTTTGTTTCTTCTCCTTCTCAAAAAAACACCCCTCCTATAATATATGTATTGATATTGAAATGTTTATACTAATTATTTATTAATAAATCAATTATTGATAAGTCGTTTTTTTACATACCTTGTACATATAATGAATGAAAGCCACCAAATTATGGTATACTTCTAATGTATTAGTCAAATTTATCAATTCAATGTGCTTAGTTAATATTTTATTTATATCAATTAGCACTTATTATCCAAAACATATGTTCTTTTTTTTACTATTTTGATTAACAAAAGACTAATATTGTGGTATAATTTCTATGATATAGGTTCATGTTAGTTTCCTTCACCTATACTTAAGGAGGTTAGTTATGACACAGGAAAATTCAAGTAAAGATAATAGAAAGAAAAAGAAGAATAATAAAAAGAGTAAACTAAGTGTTTTTAGACTTATTATAGTATTTTTCTTATTGTTTGGCTTCATAGCTGCTGGAATTGTAGGGGGATACGTACTAGCAGTTGTAAAAACTGCTCCTGATATTGATCCAACAAATATTGACGATTTACTACATCAAAGCTCCTATATACTTGATGAAAAAGGTAATGTAATTGAAAAATTACTTACAGAACAAAATAGGACTTCAGTGACTTTAGATAAGATACCTGAGAATCTTCAAAATGCTTTCATTGCTATTGAGGATGAAAGATTTAGTGATCATATAGGAGTTGATTTTAGAGGTATAGTGAGCGCTTTAGTAGATGATATTAAAGCAGGTTCTGCTGCTAGAGGTGCAAGCACTATAACTCAGCAGTTAGCTAGAAATCTATATTTATCAAACGAAAAGAAGCTGGAACGAAAGATTAAAGAAGCTTATTTGGCAATTCAAATTGAGAAACAGCTTACAAAAGACCAAATACTGGAAGCTTATCTTAATAGAATTTATCTTGGCCAAGGAGCGTATGGAGTACAAGAAGCTGCACAAACATACTTTTCTAAAGATGTAGGAGAGCTCACTTTAGCTGAATGTGCATTAATAGCTGGAATAACTAAAAATCCTAATAGTCTACCTCCCTACAAGTTATATCTACCAGATGATGTTGATAGTGATGATGAAGTAGTAGGACAAGTAGATATCTTAGGCACTAGATATACAGCAGTGTTTAATAGTGAACCTATTAACAGACAAAGAACAATTTTAAGTAAGATGTTAGAGTTAGGTTATATTAATAAATCAGAATATGAAGAAGCAAAGAATGAAGATATTAAAGGCGCCATTAAACCTGGCAAGAGAGAGCTAATGGGAATATCATCTTATTTTTCAGATTATGTAAAAACACAAGTATTAAACGACTTAATTGAAAAAGCCGGATATACAAAAGATGAAGCTGAAAAAGAGCTTTATACTGGTGGTTTAAAAATTTACTCTACTATGGATTTAAATATGCAGCAAAAGATTGAAAAAGCTTATGAACAATTTGGAGAGATACTTGTTTCAGGAGACTTAAATAAAATTAAAGGACCTATTCTTGTTGACTGGTCTGTTGATAAAAGACAGAATATTATCGGTGACGATAAGAAAGTTGTTCTTTATAAACAATCTAATTTAATTGATGAAGATGGAAACCTTATTATTGAAGCTGGAACTTATAACTTTACAGATGAAGGAAACCTAGTTGTTAAGAACAAAAAACTAAATATTTATCCGAAGACAATTGATATTGAAGATTATTATACAATAGATGATAAGAAAAATCTTGTTAAGCATGTTGTAGGTTCTTTAGCACTTGCAATGGATAATTATGATGTTAGTGATAAAAAAGAGCTTATTATTAAGAGTTCTTATCTAAATAATAACAAGAATTTTTACAGGGTTAATACTGACGGCACACTTTTAATAAATCCAAAATACTTCCAAAATAACGATAAGGTAGGAATCGTTCAACCACAGTCTGCAACAGTTGTTATAGATTACAATACAGGTGAGATAAAAGCATTAGTAGGAGGAAGGGATATAGATGGAAGTAGACTTTTTAACAGAGCACTTTCACAACGTCAACCAGGTTCTGTAATAAAACCTTTAGCAGTTTATCTTCCTGCATTAGATAATGGATTTACTGCAGCAGATACAATTGATGATATACCTCACTATGACCATAACGGAAATCTATGGCCTAAGAACTGGTACTCAGGTTATCGTGGTCTAATGTCATTAAGGGAATCTGTAGAACAGTCAGTAAACGTAAACTCAGTCAAAATGTTAAGTAACATTGGCATTGATGTATCAAAAGAATACCTAGCAAAAATGGGAATAATTAAAGAAGATGGTAAAGACAGTTTTATAACAAGGCAAGAAAATAAGTTTACTAATGATGAAAATCTATCTGCACTAGGTTTAGGGGGTATGACTAAGGGACTAACACCATTAGAAGTAACTTCTGCTTTTGGTGCAATAGCTAATAACGGTGTAGCTGTAGATCCTATAGCTTATACTAAAGTATTAGATAGATATGATAATGTCATTCTAGAAAATAAGCCAAATAAAACCAAAGTAACTTCGCCTGAAGTCTCTTATATTATGTCTGATATATTAAGAACTACTGTATCAAATGGTATAGCTGGAAGAGCAAAGCTTAGAAACAAAATGCAAATACCTGTAGCTGGTAAAACTGGTACTACACAGGATAAAGGTGATGTATGGTTTGCAGGATATACTCCTTATTACGTTGCTGGAGTCTGGATAGGAAACGATTCTCCACAAATTAAAATGACAAAAGGTAGTTCAATGGCTGCTGAATTTTGGTCATATATTATGACAAGTATTCATGAGGGATATGAACCTAAAAACTTTACTAAACCTGATAATATAGTGACTAGACAAATTTGTAAAATTTCAGGTAAACTTGCAACAGAATTATGCTCTCGTGATCCAAGGGGAAGTACAGTAAGAACTGAGATGTTTGTAAAGGGTACAGAACCTACAGAAGAATGTAATGTTCACGTGGAGGTTGCTATAGATACAAGTACAGGCAAACTATCCTCAGATTATTGTCCTCCGGAGTTAATTGAAAATAAAGTATTTATTAAACGTGAGCCTGCATATAATCCAGAAGAGCACAATGGAATAGTACCAGCTGATTACCAATATACTGTACCTTCTGAAGAATGCGATATTCATACCCAAAGTGAAGTAAATGACCAAGAATGGTTTGACTGGTTTGATTACTGGTTCAATAATGAAGATAATAGCAATAACTCTGAACAAGAACCTAACTCTGATTCTGACTCAGACTCTGACGTGGATTCAAATGACAATTAATATAAATTAATAATATAAAAACTAGAGAGCAACGTTATTTGTTCTCTAGTTTTTTAATTTTTATTATTTCTATTGACTATTTCCTTTAAAGCCTTAGTTATTAATGGAGAGCCTTTAGTATAATTATCTGCGCCATTTATTTTTCCTATATCTCCTATTCCAATAATAATTGGAACTGAAAAGTTATTTAGAACATCTACTGTGTCTCCATATAATATTTTAGTTCTTGTTTCATACCCATTTTTGTCTACAGCATTCTCTACAACTTTTCCTGTATAATCTATAGAAAAATCTACTTCTATCCCTTTTACATTTTCAGTATTAGAGGCTACTGCAATTACTCCTAATACCTCAACATCACTATGATTAAGTAAGTAAGCTAGAACATCCTCACCCTTTCCTTGTCCAGGGTTCCCTATATCATCAACCATTACTACTACAGGATCATATAAAGCTTCACCTACTAATTTTATAATCTCTTCGCCACTTATTGGGGTAGGATTCCCAGCAGATCTTGATATAGACCTTCCACCTATGTTTATTGCAGCTCTTTCAACTGCTTTTTTTGCTAGAGTATCACCATCTGTGACCAAAATTATCTTCCTTTTCATTTCCCCTCCTTATTATTGCTTTGTTTTAGGAGTAAAAATAACTGCCATAATGTAACCAAAGAAAACTGCTGCTGCTACACCTCCAGCAGTTGCTGTTATTCCCCCCGTAAATGCACCTATTATACCATCCTTTTTGACAGCTTCTATAACTCCTTTAGATAATGCGTAACCAAAGCCAGGTAATGGTACTGTAGCCCCTGCTCCGCCAAAATTTACTATGGGTTCATATATTCCTACAGCTGTAAGTATAACACCAGATGTTACAAATAATACGAGTACATGGGCAGGAGTAAGTTTTGTAGTATCCATTATAACTTGACCAATTACGCATATAATTCCTCCCACTATAAAGGCTCTAATATAATCCATAATAATCCTCCTCTATTTCTCAATACTAATAGTTACTGCATGGGCAATTCCAGGTATAGATTCTCCTTGCTGTATAATGGTTGGTGAGAGAAGAGCTCCAGTAGAAACTAGCATAATTCTTTTAAGTTTACCAGTTTTTAGTGCATTATAAAGATACCCTGCAAACACAACAGCGGAACACCCACATCCACTTCCACCAGAGTGGGTATCTTGTCTTTCTGCATCAAATATTTCTATTCCACAATCCATGAAAATTTTTGTTACATCGTATCCTTCCTTAACAATAAGCTCTTCTGCTATTTCTTTTCCTACAGTAGCTAAATCACCAGTTATTATCATGTCATAATTGTCTGGTTTAAAGCCTGTATCCCTAAAATGTTGAATTATAGTATCAGCAGCAGCTGGAGCCATTGCTGGTCCCATATTATTTGCATTACTAATACCAGGATCAATAATCCTTCCTGTAGTTAGGTGCGTTATGTAGGGACCATTTCCTGACGAAGAAAGCACTGATGCACCTGATCCTGTAACGGTCCATTGAGCTGTTGGTGGTCTTTGATTACCATGCTCTAAAGGAAATCTATACTGTCTTTCTGCTGTACTAAAATGGCTTGATGTAACACTTACAACAGTATCTGCAAATCCTCCATCTATAGCCATCGCTCCTAAGGTTAGTGACTCCGTCTTGGTCGAACAAGCTCCATATAGCCCGAAAAAAGGAATTTTCAATTGCCTTGCAGCATAAGATGAAGAAATTATTTGATTTAAAAGGTCTCCACCAAATAAATAATCTACTTGTGAAGGTACCATTTTTGCTTTATTTAAAGCTAACTTAACTGCTTCTTGTTGTAGCTTTGATTCGCATTTCTCCCAACTATCTTCTCCCCATAAATCATCATCTAAAATAAGATCAAAATAGTCTTTTAATGGCCCATCTCCCTCTTTAGGTCCTACTATAGTAGCTGTAGAAATTATTGATGGTGGGTTTTCTAGTACTACAGTCTGTTTTCCTAGTTTTTTCTGTGCCAAATTATAACCTCCCTATTTCTTAAGTAGCAAATAAATAATACCAATAAGTATGGAACTCCCATATCCATATACTAATACTGGTCCTGCTATAACAAACATTTTTGATGCAACTCCAAGTATAAAGCCTTCTCTTTTAAATTCCATTGCAGGAGATACTATTGCATTAGCAAAACCTGTAATGGGAACTATAGAACCTGCTCCAGCTTTTTTTCCAAGTCTATCATATAAACCTAGTCCGGTTAGAAATGCTCCTAGAAATACTAATGTAATAGATGTAGCTGAAGCTACAGATTTTTTGTCTAACCCAGTATTTTTGAAAAAGTTTGTTATTAACTGTCCAAGGTCACTAATTAACCCTCCAACAATAAAAGCCCAAAAACAATTTTTTATGTAGTTAGGCTTGGGCATTTTTTTCTTTACGTATTTATAATAATCTTTTTGGTTTATGCTATCCATTTAATACACCTACCTTATCTAATATTACTTGTTCTTTGATTCAATCGAATTTTGCATATATCATCGTAGTGATGATAATAACTCTCCTTATATCTATTTTTTTTGCTTTCAGTATTTTCAATGAGGCAGGTTAAGCTAAAGTTCTTAAATCTATCCTTCATAAAAACAATCACCTTCCTAAAACTAATGTTTACTAATAATATTCCAACTAAAAAAAGAGCCTACAATTTTCCCCAAAGCAATTGCAATAAGTACAGCTAGAATATATTTTTGAATTCTTACTCTTCGGAATAATACAGGCATAACATTTAATACCTCGGCTAAAGCAGAAGCCAGTAATCCAACAAATATACCTAAAGTAAATCCAACTATTACAAGAAATATTTTTGATTTAATCCCAATCCCCCAGCCAATTAAAGTTAAAAATGAAATTGAAGTTGCTGATAAAGAAATTGAAATCTCGTACAACCCAATTTTATCTGAAGTATCACTAACCTGTGCCATTCTAGGGACAATATCAAGAAGGGTCACAAATGCAGCAGCTGCTGTACCAACTAAAGAACCTCCAGATAGAGCAATCGCACATAAAAATATCTGTTTTATCATAGAACCACCACCATTTGTGCTAATTATGCTTAGTTGTATCTAAAATGTAGTCATCAATATTTTTCTCATACATAAACATTTCAACCTCAAGTGGACTAGGTTCCTTTTTCCATTTTTTCTGAAATAAATGATTAAAAAACACTGTCATGCCTGCACCAATTCCTAAAGAATAAGGTATTAGCAAAATAAGAGGTTTTTGCTTTTCTTCTCCAGTTACCATATGGTATATTATCTGAAGAGATTTATCCATATTAACATCTGCATGAAAATTAACTATAGCTAAACCTGCTCCAAGAAAAAGAATAAAACAAACAAGCGCCGTCTTAAGTATTGAAAACAGCTTCCATTCACTACTTTCTCCTTGTATATTTACTAATATCTCTGTATCACCCATTATTTCTAAATCTATATTTTCGTTGTATTTATGTACTACATTAATTATTTTTAGTGCTGGAATAACATCATTTTTTATTTTTCCAGATATATCATGTACTTCTAGCTCTAATATTTCTTTCTCTATTTTTTTATCAGTACAAAAGATGGAAGCAACATCTTTAATTTTAAGCTTCTGTTCTGGAGCAACAGTGACTTTAGGTTCAGTTTGTAAAAATACTTTTACAGCATTGATAATAAACCACCTCCATTACTCTATATTAATTACTAATTTTGCCCTTTTAGGTTCATCTTTTGCTGAATTATAGTTTTGATAACAAAAATAACTAACAATAATAATAGATAATATAATAAAACAAAACCCTATGAACTTCGCTATTTTAACTTTCATATTGAGTCACTCCACATATCTTATAACTTTATTATTTACTAATAACGTTTTTTTAATGCAAAAAAATAAAGGTATGATTTATCATACCTTAGTTAACATATCCTTCATATCTCTGAGAACTCTCTTTTCAATTCTCGATACCTGAACTTGAGAAATTCCAAGCATGCTTGCAATTTCAGTCTGCGTCTTATCTTTAAAATACCTCATAATAATTATTTGTCTATCTCTTGGCTTTAACTGACCTAAAATCTGTTTAAGAGTTATTTTATCTAATACCTCTACGTCTTCATCTTCACTTGTCATAATTCTATCTATTAAATGTATTGGAGATCCATCATTTTGATGAACTACATCATACAAATAATCAGGTTGAATATTTGACTCTAAAGCCATTACAATGTCTTCTTTATCTACACATATTTCATCAGCTATTTCCTGAATATTTGGCTCTCTTCCAAGTTCTTTGGTAAGTTTTTCTTTTGCAATATTAGCTTTCATAGCAGTTTGCTTTAAAGATCTACTGACTTTTATTATTCCATCATCTCTTAAAAATCTTTTAATTTCTCCAATTATCATTGGGACTGCATATGTAGAAAATTTTACATCATAATTAGTGTCAAATTTTTGAATTGCCTTCAATAGTCCAATGCAACCTAGCTGATATAAGTCCTCAGGTTCATGACCACGATTAACAAATCTTCTTAATACGCTTTTTACTAGACCAAGATTATGGTTTACTAATAAAGTCTGTGCATTATCATCGCCTTGCTGGGCTTTTTTTATTAATTCTATTGTTTCAGAGTGACTTAACAAGCCATAGTTATTTTTTTTAATAGAGCTTGCATTCATACTATCTACTCCTCAGCTTTTACGCTTTTGAAAACTTTCACCATTCTAACCTTGGTTCCTTTTCCTATCTCCGAAAACAACTCTAGTTCATCCATAAATGTTTCCATAACTGTAAAGCCCATTCCTGATCGTTCAAGTTCAGGTTTTGAAGTATAAAATGGTTCTATAGCTTTATTTATATCTTCAATTCCTACTCCTTCATCTTCAACAATAATCTCAATTTTATTACCTTCTATTCTGCATTCAATAATTACTGTTCCAATTATATCTTCGTATCCATGAATTATTGCATTTGTTACAGCTTCAGAGACAGCAGTCTTTATATCTGATAGCTCTTCAATAGTCGGATCTAACTGCGCTGCAAAGGAAGCAACAACAACTCTAGCAAAAGATTCATTCTGTGATTTACTGGGGAACTCTAATCTCATACTATTTTGTATCATATAAACTATCACTCCTTTAGATATTTTCAGGGATATCATCTAAACCATTGTACATTTGCACAATTTTTAGTATACCTGACATTCTGAGTATTTTCTCAACTCTAGAAGATACATTTATTAAATATAACTTCCCACCATTTTCAAATACATTTTTATATCTACCCATTATCAACCCTATTCCTGAACTATCCATAAAATTTAAGTTTTTTAAGTCTAGAACAATGCTCCTTAATCTCTTTTCAAAATATATCTTATCTATCTCCTTTCTGATTTCTTCTGCTGAATGATGATCAAGTTCACCATTGAAATTTACAATAAGTATTTTATCTCTAGTATTAAGCGAAATTCTCAAAAAAATCTCCTCCTCTATTCAGCCAAATATCTAATAAATTATTCTCTAAATGAATCTAGTTTTCCTTCAATGAAAAATGTCTTGTTTTGTTTTTTCATATATTAACTTGAACTTTCTTGTAGAAATTAAAACATTAAATCTTTAATAAAAAAGTGCACCCCCAAATGCTAGTTTTTATGTCTAACATTTGGAATGCACTATCATTAACACTTATAATATTATTTTGTTATGTTTTTGCATGCAATAATTACATGGCTAAGTAGAATAGCTGATGTCACACTCCCTACTCCTCCAGGAACTGGAGTGATGGCTTTTACGTTTTCAACTACATTATCATAGTCTACATCTCCACATATTTTCCCTTCACCAGCGTCGTTAATTCCTACATCTATTACTATACTATTTTCACTAAAATATTCATTGCCAAGCATTCTAGCTTTACCAACAGCTGCAACTACTATGTCAGCATCTGAAGTTACCTTTGGCAAGTTTCTAGTCTTAGAGTGACATATTGTAACTGTTGAGCTCTCACCTAAAAACATCATACTTAGAGGTCTCCCAACTACCATACTTCTATTTATTATAGCCACATTTGCTCCTGCTAATGGTATATTGTAGTATTTTAAAACCTCAATTACAGCCTTTGGAGTACAAGGAACAAAACCATCTAATTCTCCTTCAAATACTTTCTCAAGATTAATAGGATTCATGCAATCAATGTCTTTTCGAGGATCTATTATATTTTTTATAACTTCATAATCAATATGTTTTGGCAAAGGTCTAAACATCAATATACCATGTATACTGCCATCTTCGTTAACTTTTTTTAGTAACTCAACAAATTCATTCATAGGAGTATCAGCCGAAACTTCAAACACACGAACTTGTATACCTACAGATTCGCAATTTTTTATGACACTTTTTTCATAGGAAATATCATCAGCTCTATTTCCCATTCTTATTATACCAAGAGTAGGAATAATATTCTTCTGTTTTAGTAGTTCTGCTTCTTTTTTTATTTTCTCCTTTATTGCCTTTGCTACAGGAGCGCCTTTTAGAATTTCTGCCATATGTAATCCATCCTTTCAAATAGTATATTAAAAAATACAAATTGTAGCCCTATTAAAATATTTATAACACGCATTACCTATTATATTAGCACATTAATGACCTTTTATTCAACTAAAAGCCAAATTACAAACAAAAATAAAAAGCTTTATTAAAATCTATCTACAATTAGACCTTAATAAAACTTCATAAGCAAAGCTAATGTAATTTAATCAACAATAACTCTTCTTGCAGAAACATATCTTTTCTTATAATAAGTAGAATCTATCTCTTCTATTTTAACCTTTTTAGACCCAGTAGAAGCATGTATCATCTTACCTTCACCTATATACAAGCCTACATGAGATATTCCCTTACCACTTGTATTAAAAAATAATAAATCTCCAGTTATTAAATCCTCTTTTTTTATAGGTACTCCGGTACTAGCTTGTGTACTAGAGGAACGTGGTAACTTAATTCCTATTTCTAAAAAAGCAGAGTAGGTTAAACCAGAGCAATCATAACCCTTTTTACCTGTATCTCCATAAACATATGGCTTCCCAATGGCATTATAAGCATATTCAATTACTTTGCTAATATTAGTAACATTTCTTCTATTAAAGGAAGATCTTGATGCCTGAATACTGTCCTTATTAAGTGAAACTAAAAGGGGATTAACAAAAAACTCATTTCCTTCTTCATCTAAAATTATATACTGATTATCTCTAAAATCTTTTATGTACAATAAATCTGCTTTTCTGATATGTAAATATTTGTTTTCGCTATTTTTTACAGTCATTGTAGCTGTAGCAGTTCCATGAGAAATGTTTTCCTTTTCAATATAACCTTCATCTAATGATGAAAGAAAAACGAACCCTTTTTTTTGGTTCTCAGTCTTAAACAATCCAAATTGTCCTTCTAATTTTTCTAAATAAAGAATATCTCCCAATTGTAGTTCTTTAACGGGATTAGAGTTAGGATTAGGTTCTAAATACATAATTGATGGTGTGCTCTTAACTCTATATATTTTAGTTTTTTTTGAAATTAAAAGTAAATCCTGCTTGTCTGCATAATATATATCATTATTTTCATTTATTAGAAATTGATTCTCTTTTTCTTCAGAAATGTATACTCTTGCTCCTTGTGAAAAAGTTGTAACGTTTTCACCATCTTCATCCATTAATATTGCGTTTTTTATAAATACTCCTGTATCTCCAAAAGCTGTACTAGATGCAAACATTAAAGTGGCTACGGTCAACGCAGCAAAACATCTTTTCACTGCTTCTCACATCCCCTCCGTTAGTCTAGAAAAAGTAAGTCTTTAGATAAATAATTAATTATTACTATTATATTATACTGGAAGTTAATTAGCAACAATTTGTTAACATTTTAAAATAAAGAAAACTCAACGCCTTAAAAGCATTGAGTTTTCATAATTTATATCAAGTAAGTCTATAAGCCGAGTTCTGTATTTAATGATCATCTATCTAGACCTATTGTTGCCAATAAGTTCAAGCGACCTACCATTGGGATGACGACGAGCAGCCGTCTTTCCTAGTCCCTACTTGGTCTTGCTCCAGGTGGGGTTTACATAGCAGGCTAGTCGCCTAGCCCCTGGTGAGCTCTTACCTCACCTTTCCACCCTTACCTAATATATTAGGCGGTATCTCTCTGTTGCACTTTCCTTAGGGTTGCCCCCACTGGGTATTACCCAGCACCCTGCTCTATGGAGCTCGGACTTTCCTCATGCATATGCATGCGATCATCTGGCTTACTTGACTATTCAGTTAACATAATATAATATAACATAACAATCGTTAATATGTCAAATGTAAATAATTGTTATAATTCCAGAATTTTAATAATGTCTTATAAAAACACAAAATGAAAATATATGTTTATTTATATCCTATGATTCCTTATAATATAGTATTCTTCCACAATTATCACAATATGTTATCTCTTCTTTGTTTTTTAATTTTGACATAATATATAAAGGTATAGTCATATGACACCCATTGCATTTACCATCATGTACTTGAGCCAATACTTTTCCTTTGCTTGCTTTTAATGTAAAGTATTTCTTTCTAAGGTCTTCACTTAATCTAGATGATATTTTATTAATTATTACTTTTTCCTTCTTAATTTCCAACTTTAACTGTATTGATGTAGATTTAAATTCATTCATATTATTTTCTATTTCTTCTTTAAGTTTATTATAATTATTTACTACTTCTATTAATTCTTGTCCTAATTTTTCTGTTTCTTCCATTAAGCTTAATGTTTCTTTCTCTAATCTAATAGATTCTTTTTTAATATCCTGTGCTTCTTTATTCATATAGGTCAGCTGTTTTAAATCTGAAACACTACCATTATAAAGTTTCTTTTCCACATCTTTAAGTTTAAGTGTTATTTGCTCCAATTTATTGTTAGATCTTTGTATCTTAAGTTCATTTACTTCTTTTCGAGTCTTTTTATTTGTTACATCATATTCTACCTGCTGAAGCCTAACTATTAAATCATCCATTTTCTTTTCATCTTCGATTTCCTTAAGCTTTTGTATTAGCTGTGCCAATCTCCTATCATGTTGTTGCAAACTCCATAAAAGCTTTAACTGGCTCATCTCAAGACCTCCTTAAGGCTAATAAGTTGTAAAACAATAATTAAATAGTCATAAAAGGAATACTCTTTTCATTATAGCTCATAACGCAGATCTCTTTCGCTAGGATGTCGTCTAAAAAGCTCTTAATATATGGCAGTACTATTTTTTCAGTATAAAAATGACCTGCATCTATTATAGATATGCCTTTTTCCAAAGCAAGCTGCGCATCATGATATTTCACATCTCCTGTAATGTATACGTCAGCTTTGCTAGAATATACATCATTTAAAAAATCAAATCCACTTCCACCACAAATAGCTACCCTCTTAATTATTAAATCAGGATTTCCGTATATTCTTACAGCATCACACTCTAAAACTTTTTTAGCTAAAATAGCAACATCGTATAACGTTTTTTCCTTTTCTAATTCTCCAACTCTACCGTACCCATATTCTTTACCTTTGTTAATAAGACTATATACGTCATATGCAACTTCTTCGTAGGGATGAACTTTAAGCATTGATTGAACTACATTCCTTAAATTCTTTTCACTTACTATAGTTTCGATTCTCTCTTCTTCAACAAATTCTAGCTTATTTGACTCTCCAATATAAGGATTAGCCCCTTCACTAGGAATAAAGGTACCTACCCCTCTTATATTGAAGGTACAATGACTATAATTTCCAATAAACCCTGCGCCACTGTCTACCATAGCATTCCTTACCATAACACTGTGAGAATTTGGAACATAGGTTACTACTTTATAAAACTTTTCTGTATAGTTTTTTGCTAAAATACTCGTATTTATCAGCATAAATTTTCTAGCTAATATTTCGTTGATACCATTTTCTGCAGAATCTAAATTTGTATGGGCACTATATACCATTATATCATTTTTTATTAAATCCGTTATCATTTTACCTTTAATGCTTTCTTGAAAAATGGCTTTGATCGGTGAGAAAAAAAATGGATGATGAGAGATTATCATATCTATAGAATTATCAAGGGCGTATTTTACTGTAAGTGGACTCACATCAAGGGCAACTAAAACTTTCTTAATCTCTTTATCAAGTCTTCCAATCTGTAGACCTGAATTGTCCCAACTTTTTTCAATTAGCTCAGGTGGTGCTATGATATTCATTAACTCTATTACATCTTTAGCTAACATATGTCATTTAACACCTTCTTATATTCTTCGTTTTTATTTTTCAAAGACTCATATCTTTGTTTTCCTTCTATAGTTTCATTATTTTTTAATTTTCTCAATATATTTTCTGTTTTTCTAATTTTATTTTTTAAAAATTCCTTAAGATGCTCGTCTTTATTTTCTACTAATTTTTTCCCAATTTCATAGTATATGTCATTTTCTATTTTGTCCATGCCATGGGTTGCTAGCATTACCTCATATATTTTATTGCCTTCCTTAGCAAGTTTTTCATTAAGAATTCTATAATTATTATTAATTAAATATCTTCTAAGATCTTCTGATGCTACCATAGGTTGAAGTATAAAGTTCTTAATAGTTTGTGTAATGTCTTTCGAGTTCTCTAGTATCTCTGCGATTAAGATACCTCCCATGCCTGCAATAATAACTGTATCTACTTCATTAGGTAACATGCACTTAAGCCCATTTCCTAATCTTGTCTCTATTATTTCTCCATAGGATTCTTTGTCAATATATGATTTAGCATTTTGTAGTGGCCCTTCATTAATATCTGTAGCAATAATTTTGCAAGATATTTCTTCCCTTGCAAGGTAAACAGGAATATATCCATGATCAGTTCCTATATCTGCAACGATTGCGCCTTTAGGAACATAATCTGCAATAGCTTGTAGTCTTGGTGATAGTTTCATACTTCTGCTCCTTTAGAAAGTATTATTATAGATTTGGCAACTTCTTAACAAAACTATAGAAGTCATCCATGCTGCCCCTATAATCAGATTTATATGCTGGTGATTTCCTATCAATTAAACAGTCTTCAACTAAAAATGTTTTTATCCCCAAAACCGATGATACTATGTCTTCTTGTACATCATTTCCTACCATTATTGCATTATCTGGCTTTTTATTTATTAGGGATAGGATTTCTTCATAGTATTCTATATTTGGCTTACAAAAGTGCATGTTTTCATATGTTGTAATTAATTTAAAATCAGTAGTTTTAAGCCCTGCCCAATCTATCCTATGGTAAATTGCTTCTTTGGGAAATAATGGATTAGTTGCAATCACTAAATCGTATCCTTTACTTTTAAGTATTTCAACAGCTTCTTTTACTATAGGATTTTTATTTACAATATCTTTGATGTTAACAAAGTCTTTATTATAAAACTCATCAAAGATCGGGAATAATTTTTCTAGGTCATGATTAACTCTTTTTTGAAAGTCTTCAAAAAAACAATCTTTATTAGTTTTTTCTTTTTCTAAGTTATTCACCATATATTTTGTAGAAGACCAAACTGCCTCTTGCAACTTTTTTGGTTCAAAAATAGATGAGAATTTAATACATAGCTCCTTGAAATACTTTAATGTAAATTCTTCCATATCTAAAGGAAGAAGTGTACCATCTAAATCAAATAATAGTGTATCAATCATACTAGCACCTCATTATATAATTAACAATCATAATTAAAGATTCGCAAAAGCGAATCTTTAAACTCTATTTAAAATAGTTAAGATTATTCTAGAAAATCTTTTAGCTTCTTACTTCTACTAGGATGTCTTAGTTTTCTTAAAGCTTTTGCTTCTATCTGTCTTATCCTTTCTCTTGTAACGTCAAACTCTTTTCCTACTTCTTCAAGAGTTCTAGCCCTTCCATCATCAAGACCAAATCTAAGTCTTAAAACTTTTTGCTCTCTAGGTGTAAGAGTATCTAATACCTCCATTAATTGCTCTTTTAATAATGTAAAAGTAGCTGCCTCCGCAGGAGCCTGTGCATCATCATCTGGAATAAAGTCACCTAAATGACTGTCTTCTTCTTCACCTATAGGAGTTTCTAATGAAACAGGTTCCTGAGCAATTTTCAGTATCTCTCTAACTTTATCCTCATCTAAATTCATCTCTTTAGCTATTTCTTCAGGGGTAGGTTCCCTACCTAAGTCCTGTAACAGCTGTCTTGAAACTCTTATTAGCTTGTTTATGGTCTCTACCATATGAACCGGTATTCTAATGGTCCTCGCTTGGTCTGCAATCGCCCTAGTTATGGCTTGCCTAATCCACCAAGTTGCATATGTGCTAAATTTAAACCCTTTTCTATAGTCAAACTTCTCCACTGCTTTTATCAAGCCAAGATTACCTTCTTGAATAAGATCTAGAAACTGCATCCCTCTACCTACATATCTTTTTGCAATGCTTACTACTAATCTCAAGTTTGCTTCAGCAAGCCTTCTTTTTGCTTCTTCGTCTCCTTGTTCCATTCTTTTTGCTAATTCAGTTTCCTCTTCTGCATCTAATAAAGGAACTTTTCCTATCTCCTTTAGATACATTCTAACTGGATCATCAACACTTATGCCTTTTGGAGGTGATAAATCTTCTTTTTCAACATCTATCTCTTCTTCACCTTCTATATCTTTATCAAGTAAAATATCCTCTTCTTTATCACCTACTATATCAATACCCATGTCTTCAAGATTTTGATAAACTTCATCTATCTGATCAGTATCAAGGTCTAATTCTTCAAGAGTATCCATAATTTCTTTATATGAGAGCATTCCTTGCTTTTTTCCCTTATCAATTAAGCCTTTAACAACACTCATATTCGGTTCTTTTTGTTTTTCAATATTGTTCATTTTAGTCCCCTCCCTTCAGCAAAGACTACTGATGTAGCTTTAGTTCTTTGTCTATTTCGATAATTTCTATACATAGCTCTTTTAGTAATTTTTCAACATCTCCTTTAATCTCTGCCTTATTATTTTCAATCTCGGCTATTTGCTCTTTAATTTCATTTTTTTTGATTTTCAACTCATAATAATTTATCTTTTTTATATAATCATCTACAGCTTTGATTTTTTCTTCATTATTAAAGTTAGAATTAAGGTCAATTGCTTCTTCTAACTTTTTAAGCTCTTCTCCTTCAAAATGAATAGTGATTTTATCCTGGTCAATTTCTTCTTCACTATTGTAGATGTCGTAAATAATTTCAGCAGCTCTTCTGTATACGTGATTAAGAAAATCATCAGGCCTAAATCTATCTTTCACATAACTAAATATTTTTTTGTCTTGGATTATAAAATTTAATAGTTTTTTCTCAGCTATCAAATGTCCTGGTTCTAGGTTGTATTTCACTGGTAAAATATTATATTTATTATTATTCCTATAATTAGTATTAATATACTTGTCCTTAATAATAGAATTGGTCTGTCCTCTTTGTTTTTCTCGTATTTCTTCTTTTATTGCTTCTGTAGAAATATTTGTTTCAAGAGATATTTTATTTATATAAGCATCTAGTTCAATAGGACTCTCAATTTGTTTAAGCATATTAGATACTTCTTTAGTAAAATCTATTTTCCCTTCTAGTGTATTAAGATTATATTTTTTTTTATAAAAAAAGATTTTGAAATCTAAGTAATTATAGGATCTATCAAATAAATCATTAAAATTCTTACTTCCATTTTCTCTTATAAAATCATCTGGATCTTTTCCGCTAGGAAGCATAAGCACTTTAGCAGTTATCTTTTCTTCCTTCATCACATCTAATGCTCTATTAGCTGCGTTTAATCCTGCATTATCTGAATCATAACATATATATATATCATTGCTATATCTCTTTAAAAGTTTAGATTGGTTTGGCGTCAAAGCAGTGCCCAAAGATGCAACACAATAATTTATCCCATATTGGTATAGGGATATGACATCCATGTATCCTTCAACTAGTATTATTTTATTTCTACTATTCTTCTTTGCGGTATTTAATCCATAAAGATTATTTCCTTTTGAAAAAACTGATGTATCAGGTGAATTCAGATACTTTGGTTGCATGTCTCCTATTGTTCTTCCTCCAAAGCCAATAATACGTCCTCTTGTATCTATTATAGGAAACATAATTCTTCCTCTAAATCTATCATAGTATCTGTTACCATCACTGTGTTTAATAATTAGTCCTGCTTTTTCAATTTGCTCTTCAGGATATCCTTTTTTTGATAAAAACGTTAATATTCCATCCCAGTTATTCTGTGAATATCCAAGTCCATATGTTCTTATTGTTTTCGCATTTATTCCTCTACTGTATAAATACTTCAAAGCCATGCTGTCATTTATTAAGTTATCATAATAATATCTTGCTGCTTCCTTATTTATATTGAATATTATTTCTTTTAATTTCTCTTTCTTAAAATCAATATTTTCCTCCTTTTCTACTAGCACGATATTCGCTCTATCCGCCAATAGCTTCAATGATTCGACAAATTCCAAGTTCATATGTTTCATAATAAAAGAAATAGCATCCCCACCTTCACCACATCCAAAGCAATGATACATTTGTTTTGAAGGTGATACAGTAAATGAAGGAGTCTTTTCATTGTGAAATGGACACAATCCTATATAGTTGGAACCTGTGCGTTTCAATGTTATATACTGAGAAATAACGTCTACTATATCGTTACTTTCTCTGATTTCTCTTATAGTATCTTCATTAAAAGTATAAGGCATTTAAACCACCTTTATTTTACTATTCGTCATAAAATTTCATTTTCCTTCTTTAATTATTTAAGTCTATTTTATATATTCTAACATTACTCTAAAATAATACAACAATATCCTGATTAATATTCGACATATTTCTTAGATATCCTTCTTTTATAACCTATAGGAAAGTAGTATTTTCCCTTAGTATAAAATTTCCACAAATGGGTTTTATAAAGACTACCTTAAATCGTGATTCAATATAAACCCTATTTATTTATTCCATGATTTAGGTATAAATATCTGTCTATATAAATTTATAACATATCTATCTGTCATTCCTGCTATATAATCACATATTATATCTTCTTTGCTAAAATTAACATCTTTATAAAATTCTTTGTGTGCCTTAGGTAATTCACTAAAGTTTTCCATATAAAATTTATATAATAGTTTTATTATTCTCTTTGCTTTTTCTTCTTCACTTTTTGCCTTTTTATTTAAATAGACGTTTTGGAACATAAAATCCCTTAGCTTATCTGTATAAAACTTTATTTCCTCACTCATGCTAATTCTATTCTTATCATAACTATTTTCAATGATATCTCTTATCATTGTGTTTATTCTTTCTCTGTGTTTAAGTCCAAGTACCCTTATGCAGTCTCGAGGAATCATGCTTTCTGATATTATATTGGCTCTTAGTGAATCATCAATATCATGATTAATATAGGCAATTCTATCGGCAAATCTAATTATTTGACCTTCTAAAGTAACAGGCATTGTAGCACCAGTATGATTTAATATCCCGTCTCTTACTTCAAAAGTAAGGTTTAGCCCTTTTCTTTCCTCTGAGCTTTCAAGCAAATCTACTACTCTAAGACTTTGCTCATTATGTTTAAATCCATCTTGATGGATTTCGTCTAAAACATTTTCTCCAGTATGTCCAAAAGGTGTATGACCCAAATCATGTCCTAGAGCTATAGCTTCAGTTAAATCTTCATTTAGTCGCAAAGCCCTAGCGATAGTCCTAGAAATTTGGGCTACTTCTAAAGTATGTGTCAATCTAGTTCTATAATGATCTCCCCCAGGTGCTATAAAAACTTGTGTTTTATGTTTAAGCCTTCTAAATGCCTTTGAATGAATTATTCGATCTCTATCTCTCTGGAAATCTGTCCTTATAGAGCATTTCTGTTCTTCAATTAATCTTCCTTTTGAGTTTTTACTTAGGGTCGCATACTTTGATAAAATATTGCCTTCTATCTTTTCTGTTTCTAATCTAATATTCACAAATATGCCTCCTCCCCAAATATTTTCGGTATTTTGATTCTTTCCAATAAAAATAATTTTATTATAATATATATACCACAAATAAATTTATAATCCTTTATTGTATTACAATTAATATAATTTTTTATTATTTTGTAGGCTTAAATTAAAATGAGCATTGCATAAGAATACAATACTCACAGAATTTTACTATATATCATTTGTTATTTTTTTCATTTCTAATATTATTCCTGCTGTTTCTTCAACAGCCTTGGTGGAAACATCAATAATAGGACATCCTAGTTTTTTCATAATTTTATCAGAATATTCTAATTCAACTTTTATCCTATCCATGCTAGCATAATTAGCATTATTACTTAAACCTAATGCCCTTAATCTTTCTTGTCTTATTTCATTTAACTTAAATGGATTTGCTGTCAAGCCAATTATTTTTTTAGGGTCCAACTCAAACAACTCATCTGGCGGTGGTACTTCTGGAACTAATGGAACATTGGCAACTTTCAAATTTTTATGTGCTAAATACATACTGAGAGGTGTTTTGGAAGTTCTAGAAATACCTATTAATACTATATCTGCTTTCTTTATACCTCTTGTATCCTTTCCATCATCATATTTTACTGCGAATTCTATAGCTTCTACCTTTCTAAAATATTGGTCGTCTAATTTTCTTATTATTCCTGCTTCCCTTTTTGGCTCCATGCCAACAACATTCTTAAGAGAATCTAATACAGGGGTTAACAAATCAACAGCTTGTATATTATATTCCTTTGCTTTTTCTAATATATATACTCTAAGTCTTTCTATGACAATAGTAAACACTATCATACATTTTTCATGTTTTGCTTCCTCAAAAATTTCTAGTATTTGTTCTTCTTCTGTGATAAACGGAAATCTTCTTGTCTCATATTTTCCTGAATTAAATTGACTTATGGCTGCTTTTGCAACCTGTTCTCCAGTTTCTCCTATGGAGTCAGATAACACATATATTATAGTATTTTTATTCATTTTCTCCCTCCTAACTGTTATTGTATAGGTCTACAAATATTCTTACAATATTAGTCTTAGAAACCTTTCCAATTACTTTATATCCACTTTTATTATTTTTTTCAACTTCTTCAACTACAGGTAAACTATCAACCTGATGTTCAATAATTTTAATTGCTGCATTTAATACATTTTCGCCTGGTAAAATAGTAATTATATTTGGCATTCGTGTCATAATAACTCCTACAGGAATATTATTTAAATTCATACCGCCTATTGCATTTTTTAGGAAATCCTTTCTAGACACTACACCTGTTAATATTCCATCAGAAGTAACGTAAATTGAGCCTACATCCTCAAGAAACAAAGTAACTATAGCGTCATATACTGTAGTCTGTTCGTCTACTACTATAGGCACTGATTTAATGTCTGAAACGGTCATGTTTTTTATTTGTTCAGAAAAAAAGCTTAATGCTTCCTTTCCACTATAAAAATAACCAACCTTAGGCCTTGCATCAAGTATGCCTGACATTGTTAATATTGCCAAGTCTGGTCTAATAGTCGCACGAGTAAAATTTAATTGTTTTGCTATTTCTTCACTAGTTATTGGCTGATTAGCCCTGACGATATCTATTATTTTCTCCTGTCTTTCTGAGAGCTGTATTTCAATCACCCCTTTAACCCTCGGGTATTATTCTAAAGATATTTTACCAGAACTTATAAAATAAATCCATAGCTATAAGTAGATTAAGTGATTTATAAAATAAATTGGGAGCCAATCCATGGACTCCCAATTCATTAAAAATCTAATTTTTCTTTAATAATTCTTTCTAAATCCTCTATTTTGATTCTTTGTTGTTCCATTGTATCTCTATTTCTTATTGTTACACAATTATCTTCAAGTGAGTCAAAGTCAAAAGTAATACATATTGGAGTACCTATTTCGTCATGTCTTCTATATCTCTTTCCTATACTGCCGGACTCGTCATAGTCAACCATAAAATTCTTTAGGAGTCTATTATATAGTTCAATTGCTGGCTCACTTAATTTTTTTGTAAGTGGAAGCACTGCAGCTTTGAAAGGCGACAATGCAGGATGCAATTTAAGTACTATTCTTTCACTACCATCTTTTAGCTTTTCTTCGTTATAGGCATCTACAAAGAATGCTAGCATAACTCTATCTACTCCCACAGATGGCTCGATACAATATGGAATATATTTTTCATTTGTAACAGGATCAAGGTAACTTAGATCTTGACCAGATACTTTAATATGTTGTTTTAAATCAAAGTCTGTTCTGTCTGCAATACCCCATAATTCTCCCCAGCCAAATGGGAAAAGATATTCAATATCTGTTGTAGCATTACTGTAATGAGAAAGCTCTTCTTTTGCATGATCTCTAAGCCTAATATTTTCAGCAGTCATGTTTAAATTAATTAGCCAGTTATTACAAAATTCTCTCCAGTAATTAAACCATTCAAGATCTTCTCCAGGTTTGCAGAAAAACTCAAGTTCCATTTGCTCAAATTCTCTTGTCCTGAATATGAAGTTTCCAGGAGTTATTTCGTTTCTAAAAGATTTACCAATTTGTCCAATGCCAAATGGCATTTTCTTCCTTGTAGTTCTAGCTATGTTTTTAAAATTAACGAATATACCTTGAGCAGTTTCTGGTCTCAAAAAAATTTCTGATTTAGAATCCTCTGTCACTCCCTGGAAAGTCTTAAACATAAGGTTAAACTGTCTTATTGCTGTATAATCAAATGCACCACATTCAGGACACTTAATATCATTATCTTTTATGTATTTCTCCATCATTTCATTTGACCAGCCATCGACGCTAATCTGTTCATTTCCAGATTTAATAATATAGTCTTCGATAAGCTTATCAGCTCTAAATCTAGCTTTACATTTTTTACAATCCATCAATGGATCACTAAATCCCCCTACATGTCCTGATGCTACCCATACCTGAGGATTCATTAATATGGCAGAATCAAGCCCTACATTATACGCTGACTCTTGAACGAACTTTTTCCACCAAGCTTTTTTTACGTTGTTTTTTAATTCTACTCCTAGAGGACCATAATCCCATGTATTTGCAAGACCTCCATAAATATCAGAGCCTGGGAATATAAATCCTCTAGATTTTGCTAGTGAAACTATCTTCTCCATAGTTTTTTTTGTTTCCATATTTGCTCCTCCTTTTAAGAAATAAAAAAGTAACCTCATCCCTATAGGGACGAAAGGTAACTTCCGCGGTTCCACCCTACTTGATATTCTTGTGAATATCCTCTTAATTTACGCTACTCTAAAGCTCCATTAACTAAGCAATTATATCGGTTTCTCACCATTCCCGACTCTCTTAAATAATTCTTCTTAGTAAACCTCTTTGTCATTGCAGCTATTTTATATCTTCAATTCATAATTTAGCAAAATTATTACATATTGTCAATACTAGCTTTCCGTTTCACTGCTGTCATTAGAGTCTTTTGAAGCTGTATCAGACCTGTCTTCTTTCTTAAATCCTTTTTTTACTTTATCTACTGTTTTTTCAGCCATTTCATTTACATTTATTATTTCTCCATCTTCTTTAGTAATTTCTATACTACATTTTGAAACTAATGCAGCAGTTAATCCCAACGCAGTCACAGGTAAAGCTAATATGGCTCCGATAGCACCTGCTGTAACTGGTAAATTCACAATAGTATCTCCATCTTTCTTTACTACTATTTTTGTCACATTACCCTTTCTCAAAATTTCTCTAAGATTTTCTATTATTATTTCTCCCTTGTTAGACAAATTATCGCTCCAAGTATGTTTGTTTTCTTCAAGGTCAATTAGTGCCTCTAATACATCTCCATTATGTTTCTCTAATACTTCCTTTGCCTCTTTGTAACTAATTCCTGTTCTTTCTCTAATTTTGTCGATTTTCTCTAATGTAATATCCATTTTACTCCTCCTTTCATTTTTCAAGGTTTTTTAGAAATTCTAGAGACTTAAATTTCTTTTTTTCTATATGACTCATAATATAATTTGAAACTATATTTTCAATAATATCAATATCTTTATTTGAAATAACGAGATTCTCAATATCATCTAGTGATATAAAAAGTAATTCTTCAATTTTACTAAGTATCTCTCTAGTTACAACATATCCATAATAACCATGAGATGAACAACTTTCACATATGGCTCCACCGTGTTCATTACTAAATTTTACTGTATTGCCTAAATCACCATTGCATATTACACAGCTTCTTATATAAGGTCTATATCCTATAAAGCTTATATATTTCAGTTCAAAGGCTGTAAGAAGCTTTTTATAATCTTTGTTTAACTTTGAAAGAATTCTAATTGTTTTTATGGATAAGTCAAAAAGCTTTATATTTGCAAGTTCTTCTACAGCTCCAGCATCAATTAATTCTATAATATATGTAGCATATGCTAGTTTATATAAATCATCTCTAAGTGCAAAAAAGGATTCTATTATATCAGCTTGGTTAACTTGATAAAGATTTCTTCCTGGGTAAAGTAAAAAGTCACTATAACTAAACATCTGTGTACCTGCTACCAAGCCTCCTTTGGGTCTTCTTGCACCCTTTGCAATAGCCTGAACCTTTCCATTATTTCTTGTGAATATAGTGAGTATTTTATCCCACTCATCATATTTTGTCTGTCTTATTACTAGGCCTTCTGTCTTCAACAACTTAATTCACCTCAGGTCCTAACACTTATTATGCTCTTTTTTCTTCTTTAGTAGCATTGATTATACTAATATCCTTTTTCTCTATTGTATAGCTACAATTTCTATAATACAAGTAAGCATTAATATTACCTGTAGTTTCAAATATTTTCCACATTTTATTCATCAACATTTTTTTGCCCTCCTTAAGTGATCATGTGTAATTAGTTTATTACTATGTGATTATTTAATTCAATACAATTTGTGCTATTATAGTTAAAATGAACAAAATGTGATATATATTTTACTTGTACCCGAAATATTTAATTTGCTTTTCCTTTTCTCTCCAGTTCTTTTCTACCTTTACCCAAAGTTCAAGATATATTTGACTCCCTAATAGAGCTTCTATGTCTTGCCTAGCACTTTTCCCGATACCTTTTAGTTTTCTTCCATTTTTCCCAATGATTATTCCTTTATGCGATTCTCTTTCACAATATATTGTAGCATTGACATCAATAATATCCTTATCTTCTCTCTTCCTCATCAAATCTATTCCTACTGCAATTCCGTGAGGAACTTCGTCATCAAGATAGTGAAGCGCTTTTTCCCTAATAATCTCAGATACTATTTGCCTTTCGGGTTGATCAGTAATCATATCGGCAGGAAAATATTGTGGTCCTTCAGGAAGTAACTTTAATATCGCCTTAATTAGAGAATCTACACCCTTACCTTTTATAGCAGATAGAGGAATAATTTCTTTAAATATATTTAATTCCTTATAGTTATTTTTAATAATATCTACTTCTTCAAGCTTTAACTTATCAATCTTATTAATTACTAATATTTTGTCTGTCTTAATACTTTTTAATTCTTCTAGTATAAACTTATCTCCAGGTCCCATTATGAGGCTTTCGTCTACAAGCAATAATATTACATCAACTTCAGCTAATGTCTCCCTTGATACGTTAACCATATATTCACCTAGTTTATTCTTAGGTTTATGTATCCCAGGTGTATCAATAAAGATAATTTGAAACCCGTCTTCAGTATATATACATTGAATTCTATTTCTTGTTGTCTGAGGCTTATCTGATACTATTGCCATTTTTTCGCCTATTATGTGATTTAATAGTGTAGATTTTCCTACATTTGGTCTGCCAATTATAGTTACAAATCCTGATTTATATTTCATTATTTCACTCCTAATTATCAAGTTCTTCTGGTCCAAAGCTGTGTGGTAGCAAATCTTCTAGTTTAAATACTTTATATTCATCTTCATTTTTAGCTATTATTATTGTAGCATCCTTACCAAATTCCCTAATTACTTGCCTACACACACCGCAAGGAAATGTATATTGCTGAAGGTTACCTACTATTGCTATTGCTTCTATTTCTCTATCTCCTTCTGAAACTGCTTTTGAAATTGCAGTTCTTTCTGCACAAATTGTAGGTGTAAAAGAAACGGATTCAATATTGCAGCCGGTATAGATATTACCACTTTTCGAAAGCAATGCCGCACCTACCTTAAAGCCTGAGTAGGGTACATAAGCTTTTTCTCTAGCTTTTAATGCTTTACAAATTAATTCTTTAACATCCATTATGAATCACCCCATTATTTAATTTCAATGTCTGGATCCGGTTTTACAAACTGTATCCAAGTAGTTCCTGGATTTAATTTAATTTCATTACCTTTTTCATCAAAAAACTTAGTTTTATCATCTAGGGATTTTTTCTCCCAAGTTATATTTTGATACTTGCCATTTGTAAAATAAAGACCTTTACCTTGTCCTACTACTTGTATTTCCATTCTTCCTTCACTATCTATTATCTTTGTCTTTGCTTCTTGTACAATAATATTTTTTGCCAATACCGGTTTTTCGTCAGCTTCATCTATATGTAGCTTTCCGTCCTTATATCTTTTGTATACCTTACTCTCAGAGTCATATTCATATTTTGTTGTGTTATTTGGATAATATTTTATTAATACTTCTATTGCTTGTGTACCTTCTATTTCAATATCCTTTTCATTAAAGTGAAAACCTTTGACATTTGCTGTCTCCTTATATTTAAGTCTCTTTTGCTCTTTTCTTATTCCCTCCATACTTATATACATATTGTTTGGCGCTCGTTTACCAGATTTAGTATTTCTCCAAAAAACACCACTATATAGTCCATCAATATCTGCAATTTTGTATTTTTTTACATTTGCCTTTGCTGTTTCGCTACCTCCAACCCTTACATATAAAGGATCATATTCAAGCAAGGTCTCTATAAAATATGGTCTCGCACTTCTAACGGGTCCAATAAGGTCAGGTTCATTTAATAAGAAAATACCCATGTATCTAGTATAAGGAGGCTCTACTAAGAACTCATATACTATTTCAGCTTGACTAAGTCCTGCCTGCCATCTAGCTTTAGGGTCATTGTCAAACATTACTGCTACTGGTCTTCTATTAACTTTGTCTTCTTCTTCAAATATACCACTTAATGGTGAAGGTATACCATTAGACAAAACTATTTGGATGTCATCTTCATTTTCTGTTTCATCTGTTTCTTCCTGCTTTACTTGACTATTATTAGAAATTTCTTTTTCATCAATATCTGGATTATTTGTAGTTTTATCTTTATTTCTGCAAGCAGTTACGCTAGTAAGTATTAATAGTATAATTAAAACATTTATAGATATTTTTTTTAACATATGTATTCCCCCTTATGCACTTTTCAATTAATCTAATTACTGTTCTATTTTTTTTATCTCAATACTTAATATTCTTCTATTATCAAGTTCCATTACAGTCATTTGAAGATTTTCATAAGTAACCATGTCTCCTTGCACAGGTACTCTACCCAAAGTACCGAATACAAATCCTCCTAAAGAATCAAAATCTCCTTCAGGAAGATTAGTTTCAAAAATTTCATTTATTTCTTCTAAAGAAACATCTGCCTTTACTAAATATATGTTTTCATTTATTTTTTCAATTAAATCCACTTCATTATCATATTCGTCTAATATATCTCCTACTATCTCTTCTAATATGTCTTCTATTGTAACAAGTCCCTCTGTTCCTCCATATTCATCTAGAACAATAGCCATATGTACCTTTTCCTGCTGTAATTCTCTCAACAATTGATTAACCTTTTTTGTTTCAGGAATATAATAAGCCGCTCTCATAAGATTAGCAATGCTTTTTTCGTCAAATCTTTGGTCTTTTGTAGATACAAATGGCAACATGTCTTTTGCATATAAGATGCCTACAATGTTATCAATTGTATCTTTAAATACTGGAATTCTTGAATGACCATATGTAATTATTAGATCTAAAGCTTCTCTTAAAGTAGCTTCCTCTGAAACTGCAACAATATCAATCCTAGGTACCATAACTTCAGTAACATCAATATCATTTATTTCAAATATTCCTTCTATCATTTCCTTCTCTTGATGTTTAATAGTGCCTTCCTCTTCTCCTACATCTACCAAGGACCTAATTTCTTCTTCAGTTACAAAAGGTGTATTAGTTACTATTTCTCCACCTAAAAACTTAATTATTACGTTTGTAATTCTAGTTAATATAAAAAGAATAGGTTTAAAAATAGTTGCTAATAATTCTAATGGTTTTGCAACCTTTACAGCAACCTTAACTGGGTTTTGTGCTGCAAAAGATTTCGGGGTTATTTCCCCAATAATCAATATTAGAATAGTCATTATTGCAGTTGCTATAAGTGTGGAATTCTTGCCACTGATAGGTAACTGCAAAATAAGTTCAGTCAAAACTGCAGTTGCAGCAATATTAACAATATTATTTCCAATAAGTATAGTAGCAATAATGTCATTTGTTTTTCTCTTCATGCTTTTCAAAATTTCTGCAGATTCTTCATCTTCTTCTTTAAGCTGGCGTATTTTAGCTATAGTAATAGAAGTTATAGCAGTTTCTGAACTAGAAAAAAGTGAAGAAAAAAGCAATAATATAAATACTATTGCAATCCGTATATACGTACTAGATTCAGTCAAAATCATTCCTCCATTCTAACCGACAAGCTTAAAAATAAGTACAGTGATTAGTATTCCTAATAATGTACCAGCAAATACTTCGATCAAGGTATGTATTTTATTTTCTAAACGGCTTTCTGCTACAAGTAATGCTATTAAATAACCAAGACTTCCCAAAAAAACACTTTCTGAAATAAACATTATGGCAGTAGCTGCAGAAAAGGCTAGTGCTGAATGTCCGCTAATAGTGCCTCCTTTAAAAGGTGTACCTGTATTAGTTTTTGCTTTAATTACTATGGTTAGTATTATAACTAATATAATACCAATAAATGTTAAGTGAATATTAGAGTTTTTTATTTTATATATCATCTTTTCTGCGAAAGGATTAACTCTATCAAAGAAAAGAAGGTAAGCAACAATTATAGCATTAATTGCAGCGATTAATACAGCACCTGCAGCTACATTTTTCGAAATTTCTGCAAGAATATTATACTCTTGAGTAAATAAATCTATTGCCTTTTCTATTGCAGTGTTAATCATTTCTGCAACTATTACTAATGCTATTGTAAAGAATAACATTAATAGCTCTATTCTAGTAAAATTTAAAAAAAGACTCAGAAATAGCACTAAAATTGCAGCTATATAGTGTATTCTCATATTTCTTTGAGTTTTCAGAGTATATATAATTCCAGATACGGCATAGTTAAAACTATCGATTAATTTTCTTACTTTCACATTAAAACACCTATCTATACTTAATTTCTAAAAATACCTAAAGACAGCATAACTTCCTTCTCTTTATGTCTCATCGTTTTTTTATCATCTTCATTCATGTGATCATATCCCAATAGATGAAACATACTATGAGCTGTAAGGTATGCAATTTCTCTATCTAAAGAATGTCCATATTCTTCAGATTGTCGTTTTGCAGTCTCAGCAGAAATCACAATATCACCTAAAAGAGTGTCCTCTGGAATATCAAATTCATTTTCCTCTAATGGAAAAGATAAAACATCTGTTGATTTATCTACATCTCGGTATTCTCTATTAAGCTCTCTAATCTCTTCATCGTCTACAAATGTCACACTAACTTCATAACCTGTATCTTTATTCTCTATCTTTAAACATTCTAGAACTACCTTTTCAATTAATTCACTAATTGAATCATCAATCTTAACTTTATTTTGAGAATTATCAATTATAACATCCATTTAGTTATCTCCCTTCAACTCAGCTAAATCAAGCTTTGGATACTCGATTCTTTCGTGAAATATTCCTAATAAAACTGTTACAAAAGCATTTGCAATAGTATTCAAATCTTTTAATGTAAGACCACATTCATCTAGCTGTCCATCATTTAACTTATCTTTTATAATCTGTCTAACCAGTCCTTCAATTTTGCCCTTTGAAGGATCAGGCATAGCTCTTGTGGCTGCCTCTACTGAATCAGCTAACATTACTATAGCAGCTTCTTTTGTTTGCGGTTTTGGTCCATCATATCTAAAGCTCTCTGCCTTTACTGTATCTCCATTTTCACTATTTAAGGCTTTATGATAAAAATAGGCTACTAATGTCTGTCCATGATGCTGCTTTATAATATCTCTTATAGCACTAGGAAGCTTATATTTTTGTGCTAATTCGTCTCCATCCTTAGTATGGTTGGTAATAATGAGAGTGCTTAGACTAGGATTTATTTTGTCATGTGGATTCTCGCCATTAAATTGATTTTCTTTAAAAAAGAATGGCCTTTTAAGCTTACCGACATCATGATAATATGCACCAACTCTTGCTATTAATGGATTGCCCCCAACCCCCTCAGCAGCAGCCTCACTTAGATTACCTACTATAATACTGTGATGATAAGTACCAGGTGTTTCTACTAGTAACCTTTTTAGTAGGGGCTGGTTTGGATTAGACAGCTCTAAAAGCTTCAAAGGAGTTAATATATCAAATAAATACTCCCATAAAGGTAAAGAACCTATAGCTAGTATACCACTAAACAGACCACTCAAAGCACCATAAATACTAGTATATAAGATTTCCTTAATTTCTACACCATGAATAAACCCTAAGGCACCTATTGTACATACGTTAACACTGCTTACTAATAACCCCGTTAAAAGAATATTATATCTCTGATGAGTATTAATTATAGCAAAGGTTCCTACTGTTCCTCCAATAAGTAGAACTATCATAGTATTCATATCATTAGCTGTTATTGTAGCAATGAAAATTGAGGTAACCAGATTTGCTAATATGGCTAATTTTGGATTAATTAAAATAGATATAAGCATTGTAGCTATTGCAATTGGCATCAAATACTCTGATATTCTATATATCCCCTTAGAAATTGCTACAGTAGATAAAATAATTATTGCTAATACTACCAGAAGCTTAACATCATAAAAAACTTTTTTATCAAAAATAAATAAATATGATATGATTAAACCCTCTAATATCAAAATAATAGTTAATGTCCCAAAAATCAACTTGTAATCTGGTCCTTCTGTTTCTTTCAATAGTCCAGTTTTCTTTACTAAAGAGTAAATTCTTTCGTCAATAGGTTGTCTTTTTTCTACAATTATCTGACCCTCTTTAATAATAACAGGTGCCACTTGTTCAGCAGCTTCTTTTCTTTTTTGTATAGTAGTTTCCACATCTAAGAATCTATTTGGCTTTATAGTTTTTCCTATAATATTTACTCCTAAAATCTTAGCTTCTTCAGGAAGATGTTCAAGTTCTTCAAAGTTTCTTGCTATACTTTGCTTTTCATACTCTAGCTCTTCTTCTTTAATTCCAATACTCATTACCTGACTTACCATGTCATTTATATTATTTTCAAGTGTTGATATAATATCATCTGTCATGGTTAAGGCTATGTTATAATCCTCTTTACTAAGTCCTATATTAGATTCTTGTTCGAGAATACTTGTCTTATTAGCAAGAGTTTCTTCTTCAATATTTCGAATTTCCTTTAATATAATAAAAAACTTACTAATATCATTTTTTATTTTAACTTGCACAGCAGTTTCAACTCTATGTCTTGGTTCAACATTTTTCATAGCTTCTTGCTTTAATTTTTCTGTAGTTATTTCATCTACTATTTCCTTTGTAGATCTAATATCATCTGGGGCTAAATCTCCTACTTTAATAGTAATTCTTTCAGGAGCCATGCTGCTACCAACAATAAAATACATAAGTACAGTAAATATTAAAGCAAGAAATATTTGCTGTACTAAAGTCTTACCAAAAAAAGACAGAATAGGATTTTTTGATGGTTTGTCCGTTTTTTTCTTAGATGAAATCATGGACTTTCCTCCTAAGATTTATTTAATTACCTGTATCACTCTTTTTTTCAAATTTATCATAGGCTTCAATGATTCGTTGAACAAGTTGATGTCTTACAACATCTTTTTTTGTTAAATACACAATATCAATTCCTTTTATGCCTTTTAATATCTCAGTTACTTGTATTAGGCCTGAGCTTTTACCTTTAGGTAAATCAATTTGTGTAATATCTCCTGTTATAATTGCCTTTGAGCCAAAACCTAATCTTGTGAGAAACATTTTCATTTGTTCATTAGTAGTGTTTTGAGCTTCATCAAGAATGACGAAAGAAGAATCTAAGGTTCTTCCTCTCATATAAGCTAATGGAGCAACTTCGATTAATCCTCTTTCCATATATTTTGCATAAGTCTCTGGTCCAAGTATATCATATAATGCATCATATAACGGTCTTAAGTATGGGTCCACCTTTTCCTGTAAATCTCCAGGAAGAAATCCTAGACTTTCACCTGCTTCAACAGCAGGTCTAGTTAAAATAATTCTGTTTACTTCCTTATTTTTAAATGCTGATATTGCCATTGCCATTGCTAAATAAGTTTTTCCTGTACCAGCAGGTCCTATACCAAATACAATATCATTTTCTTTTATGGTATTCACATAAATCTTTTGCCCAATTGTCTTAGGTTTTATAGTTTTTCCAGAGGCTGTGATACAAATTATCCGATCCAATAATTCTTTTAAAGTATCCTCCTGCCCCTCCAAAACAAGTTGTATAGCATATGTGATTTCCTGCTTAGTCAGTCTTCCTTGTTTTTCTATTATTTTAAGAAGACTATAAATCAATTTTTCAACAAAAGAAGTATAAGGTTCTTCCCCTAAAATTCTAATTTCTCCTTCTCTTGATACAATATCTACATTAAATTCTTTCTCAATCAATTTTATGTTCTCATCGAATTTCCCGAAGAGTTCTGGCTCATAGCCATTTTTATTTATGCTAACTCTTCTTTCTTGTGTCTCTCTTTCCAATATTAATCCTCCTGATTATTTGTAATAGTAATTTTTTCTTTAACTCCAATATCTTCATTTACTTCTAATACTATTTCAGTAATTAAAATATTATCCTCAATACTAAATCTAATATCTTTTGAAATTATTTTTGATTCTTTAGGTATTTTTTTCATTAATTGCTGTGTTCCTTTTACTGAAGAACTCTTTTTTAAGGAATCAATGTCTTGCTTTATTTTAGTCTTTTCAACTTCCTTATACATGTGGTTAACAGTTAATAATGGAAGTTTTATAATTCCTAAATTTCCAATTTTCTTGACTTTATTTTCCTCAACATAATTTTTGAATGGTATTTCCCCATTCATTAGCTGTATTCTTTTATCGCCAATTACTATCTCTCGAGTTGTAAAGATTCTACCAGTTTCCTCATCTATAGACTTTACTATAGGCTCTTCTATTATTTCATTATAACGAGTCTTTGCAAATACATTACCTTCAGAATGAACAAAAAGTGGTGATTCAAGTCTTTCATCTTTTAAAGTTCCACTAATTAAAATTTGGCCTTCTTCTACCACATCACCTTTTCTTACTACTGCTTTCCCATTTTTAACTATTACTTTCTCTATAACAGCCTTTTTAGAAGCAACAATATTACAGGGTGTATCTTCTCTTAATTCTATTTGAACCAAATCTCGTTCTTTAACCTCTACAATCATCTTAGTTCCTCGTATTTCAACATTCGCATATGACAAATCTTGAATTTTAAGTAGCAATGTGTTACTGATATCTTGATTTCTTGCAGTACTTTTCCTTATACCTTCTTTTATATTAATGGATGACAAAACATTCGATATTTCGTCATCTCCTATTCTTACATTTCCAACAATATCTATATTCCATATGAAAGATGTCAAAAAAATGACGAGAACAATTGATAATACAGAACCAATAGCAAGCATTTTCCGATACTTAAACTTATTAAGAAAAAAAGGATATCCCTTCTTCTCTACTATATATACTCTACAGCCTACTTTTTGCACAACATCTCTTAACTCCTTGAAGCCTACCACACTAACTTTCGCTTTTAGAGTAGTATAATCAATTCTTACTATATCCCATAAAATAATATTTTTGGATATAGCCAAATTAATAAACTTTTCTAGAGTTAGTCCTTCAATTTTAATAATAACATATCCACGAAAATAATTCCATATGCGAATGACTAGCAATGTTTCCCCTCCTACTTATGTAAATTCTACAGATTCGATTTCACCAACAATTATTATTTCTTCAGTTACTATAGTCTTTATCACCATGTTTTTTCCCAATACTCTTATAATTCCAGCATTAGTATTTATTCTAATCCTTAAACTGCCATATTCGATGATTCCTTTATGGTTTTCTATATATAACTGTAGATTCCCTATTAAAGTAATCTTAGGAAAATCTAACATGATATCCTTAGGTAGTTCAAGTATTTCTGAAACATTGGACTTTATATCATCAATCTTTTTTTTCACAATAACCCTCCTCATATATAAATCTATGCGGCTTTTAATATTTGTATTCTTAAGGAGGGTATAAATCCTTTAAGCTAGTCATATAATAAGAAAACCTGAACATTTTATGTTCAGGTTTTCATCTATTTTAAATATTGTTTTACAATTTTATTTACCATACTACCATCTGCTCTGCCTTTTATTTTAGGCATTACATTTGACATTATCTTGCCCATATCCCTAACTGAATTAGCTCCTACTTCATTAATAGCTTCTCTTACTATTTCATCAAGTTCAGATTCACTCAGTTGCCGTGGTAAGTACTCTAATAATATATCAATTTCTTTCTCTGTCAACTCCACTAAATCCTGCCTTTGACCTTTTTTAAAGTCTTCAATAGCATCTTTTTTTTGCTTTACCTGTTTTGAGATAACGTCGATAATAGTTTCTTCATCTAGTTCTATTCTTTCGTCAACTTCTTTTTGTTTAATAGCTGCTCTTACCATTGTGACAACATCTTTTCTAATCTTATCCCTGTTCTTCATAGAAGTTTTTAAATCATCCATTAATCTATCTTTAAGGGACATATGTTTCACCTCTTATCTTGTTCTTGAGTTCTTTCTTCTTGCAGCCTCAGATTTCTTTTTACGTCTTACACTTGGTTTTTCATAATGCTCTCTTTTTCTAACTTCTGCTAATACACCAGATCTAGCACATTGTCTTTTAAATCTCTTTAAAGCATTATCTAATGATTCGTTTTCCCCGACTTTGATTTCTGACATTCGTTCTCCCTCCCCTCAACCACTACAACAGGTCTTTACTATACTATATGCAGTAAGTGGAATTCGGCACTAGATTATTATACATTAAATATCAGAATTATGCAACTCTATTTTTAGCCTGGAGGCCATTGTAATTGCCTGCCTCCTAAAAGATGAAAATGTATATGCTCTACTGACTGACCACCAAATTCTCCGCAGTTATTTACTATCCTATACCCTTTCTTGCTCAAACCTTTCTCTTTTGCAATCTTATTTATTACAACAAATATATGACTAATAATATGGGAATTATTTTCATCTATATTGTTTACAGAGGGTATATGCTGTTTTGGTATAATCAAGATATGAGTAGGAGATTGCGGGTTTAAATCATTGAAAGCAACTACTTTGTCATCTTCATAAATCTTACTTGCAGGTATATCACCATTTATTATTTTGCAAAAAATACACTCTGACACCCGATTCACCTCCTTAGATTTGGTTGAAAATATAAAAGTTATATATATTACTATTCAACAAGCTAATAAAAAAATCCTTCATTGAAAAAATATTTTACCAATTAAATTTTCACCTTTTGCTTTCTCAAGTCTTACAGGTAATATTTCGCCTTCTAAGGAAGTGCTACCCTCAGATAAAACCCTTATATAATTTGTAGTATATCCTTCTATAAATCCAGAGTTTAGTTTTGATTCTTCTTCAAACAATACATCTAATGTAGAATCTATAAATCTACTAATAAATTTAGTTGTATTTTCTTCTCCTATCTTGATGAGTTTTTTGCTTCTTTGATGTTTTATCTCACCAGATATCTGATTTTTATGTTTTGCAGCAGGTGTACCTTTTCTAGGTGAGTAAGGAAAAACATGTATTCTTGAAAAACCTATTTCGTTAACAAACTTACATGTTTCTTGAAACTCTTCTTCTGTCTCTCCAGGAAATCCTACGATTATATCAGTGGTAATACCTACATTGGGCATGTATTCTCTTATTAATTGAACTATATTCTTATATTCTTCAGTTGTATATTTTCTATTCATTCTCTTTAGAACAGTATCACTTCCACTCTGTAACGAAAGATGAAAATGATCGCACACCTTTGGAAGCTTAACCAATCTATCCAAAAATTCTTTTGTCATAATTGTAGGCTCTATTGAACTTAACCTAATTCGTTCTATTCCAGAAATCTCGTGAGCCTCTTCAATAACATCTATTAATCTTATTTCTCCAATATCTTTACCATATGATGCTACATGTATACCAGTCAACACAACCTCTTTAAATCCTTTATTAGCAAGCTTTTTTACTTCTCTTATTATATTTTCTAGCTTTCTGCTCCTAATTGGCCCACGCGCATATGGTATGATACAGTATGAACAATATTGATTGCATCCCTCTTGGATTTTTAAAAATGCCCTTGTCTTGCCTTTGATATCATCAATCTCCATCTCTTCGAATTCATGTTGCTTCATAATATCAGTTACAATATTTATTTTTCTTCTATTTTCTTTGACCTGTTGGCTTAACTCTACAATCCTATCTCTATCCTTAGTTCCTATAACTATATCAACTTCTTTTATACTAATTACTTCTTCGGGTGAAGCCTGAGCATAGCAACCTACAACCGCAATAACAGAATCTGGATTTCTATTCTTTGCACGACGAATAAATTGCCTTGACTTCCTATCCCCAAGATTAGTTACTGTACAAGTATTTATTACATAAACATCTGCATTTTCATCTTCTTCCACAATATCATATCCATTATTTTTAAAAAGCTCTGCCATTGCTTCTGTTTCATATTGATTTACTTTACAGCCAAGAGTATGAAAAGCTACTTTTTTCATGAAATCACCCCTAAGTCTCCAAGCTCGTATAATACTATTGCTGATGCTATAAAACCTGCTGTTTCTGTTCTTAGTATCCTTGGACCAAGCGATACAATGTTAGCACCAATGTCTTTTAAAGACTTGATTTCCCAGTCTTCAAATCCACCTTCTGGTCCAATTATTATATTTACTCTCTTATTTTTATTTTTTATTAATACTTCTTTAATTCCGGTCTTTTCTTCATTTTCATAAGGAACTATGACAAATGCATCATTTTTTAATGTCTCAAGCATTTCATCAAAGGTAAGTATTGGGCAAATATCTGGTACTATGCCTCTTTTGCTTTGCTTCGCTGCTTCTTCAGATATTCTATTCCATCGTTCTAGCTTTTTCTCTTCTTTTTTTCTTTCTTGAATCTTAACTACAGTCCTATCTGTTATTACAGGTATAATCTTAACTACTCCAACTTCAGTAGATTTTTGAATAATTACATCCATTTTTGCAGACTTAGGTATACCCTGATATAATATAACTTCAACTGGAGGCTCAGTATTAGACTTATTAGTATCTAATATGTCACAAACTATCTCTTCCTTACAAAGCATTGCAATTTTTGCAATATAATCTGTTTTTTGCCTATCGCATATAGATATTATATCTTCTTCTTTTAGCCTTAAAACATTTTTTATATGTTTAACATCATCGCCAACTATTGTAATCTTATTATCTTTTATATTTTCTTTATCAACAAAAAATCTATGCATATTTTTATTCTTCCCCTAACTTTGATACTACACAAGCCCATTCTCCTAAAGTTATTGTATCTATTATCTCTAATCCTTCTGCTATCATTGCTTCTTTTACAATATCTATTTTTTCATGTATTATACCGGATGTAATAAAAATTCCATTTTTTGATAAAAATTTAGTGATATCTTTAGTTAAAACTACAATTATTTCAGCAATAATATTAGATACAATTATATCTGCCTTTTCATTAACTACATCTAAAAGATTCCCATGCCTAACATCTATAATATTTTTTACATGATTTATCTTAGCATTTTCATTTGATACTTTAATAGCTAATTCATCTAAATCTACAGCAATGACTTTTTCCGCTCCAAGCTTTGCAGCTGCTACAGATAATATTCCACTACCGCATCCTACATCGAAAACAGTCTGTCTTGAATCTATGTATTTTTCCAACTGCCTAATACACATTATTGTGGTTTCATGGGTACCTGTACCAAATGCCATACCTGGATCTAATTCTAATATTATTTCATTATCCTCTTTTTCATAATCTTCCCAAGAAGGTTTTACTACTACTCTATCTCCTATTTTTTTAGGTTTATAGTATTTTTTCCAAGATTCTGCCCAATCTTTTTCATAAACCTCCGAAGTCGTTACCTCTCCTAAACCTTTATCTAAATTGTATTGAGGAATTTTTTCTACATTTTGTTTTATTAATTCAATTTTATCAATTAAATCTTCACTTTCTGGAAAATATGCCTTTACTATAACTCCTTCATATTGTTGCCCAAATAGGCTAGGATCGATATAATCCCAGCTTTCTTCATTATTGGCATACAAAATGATATCATTCGGATCTTCAATAGATAAACCTCCTGCTCCAACCTCATATAATATACTTGAAACAGTCTCCACAGCCTCTGTTGTGGTTTTTACTTGTACCTCGATCCATTTCATATCATTCACATCCCTCATAAATAGTAATCTGTTAAAATAACATTCCTCAAATATTATACCCTATATGTTATAAAAAACACAAAGGTTTATAATACGCATATAATAATCACTCCATTAAATGGAGTGATTATTATCCTGAAAAAGCATCTTTTACTTTATCAAAAAAACCTTTCTTAGGCTCAAAAACTTTTTCTCCGCTTTCTACAGCAAACTGTTTTAATAATTCCTTTTGCTTATCATTTAGCTTTGTTGGAACTTGAACAACGACTTTAACGTATTGATCTCCTCTTCCATATCCCCTTACATTAGGAATACCTTTGTTTTTAAATTTAAACACAGTATCTGTTTGAGTTCCTTCCGGTATAATATGGCTAATCTTTTCATCAAGAGAAGGGATCTCTATTTCTGAACCAAGAGTAGCTTGCACAAACGAAATAGGAATTTCACAATAAATATCATTTCCTTCTCTTTTAAATATTTTATGAGGTTTTATATTTATATAAATATATAAATCTCCTGGAGAGCCTCCTTTTTCACCGGCTTCCCCTTCACCCCTTAACGGAATTACAGAACCTGTATCTACACCAGCTGGTATCTTAATGCTAATTTTCCTTGCTTTCCTTTCTTTTCCTGTTCCAGAACATTTAGTACAAGGCTTATCAATAATTTCTCCTATACCATTACATCTATCACAGGTTCCAACTCTTACAATCTGACCAAAAGGAGTAGCTTGAGCATATTTCACTTCTCCTGTCCCATTACATTTTGGGCATTTTGTCTTGCTAGTCCCGGGCTCTGCTCCTGTACCACTACATTTTGAGCAGTTCTCAGTCCTTGCAAATTCAATTTCTTTTTCTACTCCAAAGGCCGCTTCTTCAAATTCTATATCAAGTCGATATTTTATATCGGGGCCTTTTCTAGGAGAATTTTTTCTATTACTTGAAAATCCCCCTCCAAACATATCAAAAATATCTTCAAATATATCTCCAAATCCACCGAATCCTTCAAATCCTTGGCCAAAACCTCCACTTTGCCCATTTACACCATCATGACCAAATCTATCATATCTAGCCCTTTTATCTGCATCACTTAGAACTTCGTATGCTTCATTTATTTCTTTAAATTTTTGTTCAGCTTCTTTATTATCAGGATTTAAGTCAGGATGATATTTTTTAGCTAACTGTCTAAAAGCTTTTTTAATTTCCTGCTCTGTAGCATCTTTATTGATACCTAACACTTCGTAATAATCCCTTTTGTTCAATATCTCACCACCTTCTAATGGCGTATTACGCTATAAAAACTCAATAAACGCTTATTAGTTTAATTTATTTAATTGAATATGTCAATAGTCAATATAAAAGCTAAATCCCTAAGGACTTAGCTTTATTTATTATTTGTCGTCATCATCCACTACTTCATAGTCTGCATCTACAACATTGTCATCTTGCTCATTCCCTTGATTTGGAGCTCCTTGTGCACCTTGTTGAGAAGCTTGCTCATATAGTTTCTGAGATAGTGCGTGGAACTCTGTTGTGAGTTCTTCTGTTTTTTTCTTAATATTGTCTATATCTGTTCCTTCAAGAGCTTTCTTTAACTCATCTAATTTACCTTGTACCTTTGCTTTTTCACTACCATCTAGTTTTCCTTCAAGTTCTTTAAGTGTTTTCTCTGTTTGATATACTAATGAATCAGCATTATTTCTTGCTTCTATACTCTCTTTATTTTTTTTATCCTCTTCTGCAAATTGCTCAGCTTCTTTAACCTTCTTTTGAATTTCATCTTCAGATAAGTTAGTTGACGCAGTTATAGTTATTTTTTGTTCTTTTCCTGTACCTAAATCTTTTGCTGATACATTTACTATACCATTAGCATCTATGTCAAAAGTCACTTCTATTTGTGGTATTCCTCTTGGTGCTGGTGGGATTCCAGTTAATTGGAATCGTCCTAAAGTAATGTTTCCACTAGCCATTTGTCTTTCGCCTTGAAGTACATGTATATCAACTGCTGTTTGATTATCTGCAGCTGTAGAAAACACCTGACTTTTCTTAGTTGGTATAGTAGTATTTCTTTCTATAAGCTTAGTAAATACACCACCCAAAGTCTCGATTCCAAGTGATAATGGCGTTACATCAAGTAATAATAAATCTTTAACTTCTCCACTAAGAACTCCAGCCTGAATAGCCGCGCCTAGTGCAACTACCTCGTCTGGGTTAACACCTTTGTGAGGCTCTTTTCCTGTTAAGTTTTTTACCGCTTGTTGTACTGCAGGAATTCTCGTAGAGCCACCTACAAGAATAACTTTATCAATATCTGATGGAGATAAGCCTGCATCTTTTAAAGCTTTTCTTGTTGGCTCCATTGACCTTTCTACAAGATGAGCAGTAAGTTCATCAAACTTAGCTCTTGTTAAGTCCATTGTTAAATGTAATGGGCCTGCTTGAGTAGCAGTAATAAATGGTAAATTTATGTTAGTTGTCATTACACTTGAAAGCTCTTTTTTAGCTTTTTCTGCAGCTTCTTTCAATCTTTGAAGAGACATTTTATCGTTTCTTAAGTCTACTGCATTTTCTTTTTTAAATTGCTCTGCCATGTAGTCAATAATTACTTGGTCGAAATCATCTCCCCCAAGATGATTATCTCCACTAGTTGCTATAACCTCAAACACTCCATCTCCTAGTTCAAGTACTGATACGTCAAAAGTTCCTCCACCTAAGTCAAATACCATTATTTTATGATGTTCTTCATCTTTATCCATACCGTATGCCAAAGACGCTGCAGTAGGTTCATTAATTATTCTTCTTACATTTAATCCTGCTATCCTACCAGCATCCTTTGTAGCCTGTCTTTGGCTGTCTGAGAAATATGCAGGAACAGTAATAACTGCATCTGTAATAGTCTCACCTAAATAGTTTTCTGCATCAGTTTTAAGCTTCTGGAGTATCATTGCTGAAATATCTTGAGGAGTATACTGTTTCCCATCTATTAGTGTATTATGGTCTTTACCCATATATCTTTTAATTGAAGCAATTGTTCTATCTGGGTTTGTAACTGCTTGCCTTTTTGCTGTTTCTCCAACAAGTCTTTCTCCATCTTTTGTAAATGCAACTATAGATGGTGTAGTTCTATTTCCTTCAACATTGGCAATAACAACTGGTTCTCCACCTTCCATTACTGCCACACAAGAGTTTGTTGTTCCTAAGTCAATTCCAATTATTTTTGACATATTTATTCCTCCTTATGTAGTACAAAATTATTTTGAAACCTTAACCATACTAGGTCTTATAACTTTTTCTTTAATTTTATAGCCCTTTAGAAAAACTTCTGTAACCACATTTTCTTCATAGTTCTCATTTTCCTCTTGAGCAACTGCGTGATGATAGTTTGGATCAAAGTTTTCTCCTAATGCATTTATTTCTTCTAAACCATTAGATTTAAGGGATTCCATTAATTGTTTGTATACCATCTCTACTCCTTTATATAAATTCTCTACAGTAGATTCTTCAATATCTACTTTAAGTGCTCTATCAAAATTGTCTATAACAGGAAGCAAAGATGTAATTAGTTCTTGTGTTGCATATTGAAATATGCTTTCTCTTTCTTTTTCTGTTCTCTTTTTGAAGTTGTTAAAATCAGCTTGAAGTCTCATATACCTATTTGAAAGTTCTTCATGCTCAGTAGCTGTCTTGTTATATTTTTCTAACAAATCGCTAACATTAATTTCTTTATCATTCTCATTTTCTTCAATAGTGGCTTCTAGATTACTATCAGCGTCTCCATTCTCTAAGCTACGCTCAACAAAATCTTCTTTTGCCGTTTTTTCCATTTTCTAGCCCTCCATTCAAAGATATTATTGTATTGTGCATCATTTTGACAATTTCACACTTTATCATTGTATGACTTGTGTCTTTAGCTCTATTCTATAAAATTTTTCTTAATTATTTCATTCAAATCTAAAGATAACGACCTGACCACACTTATTACATTAGAATAATCCATCCTCGTTGGTCCTATAACACCTATTTTCCCTATAGTTCTTCCATTTAAGCTATATGTGGCAGTTATTACACTACAATTTTTTATTTCTTCGTAGACGTTCTCATTGCCAATTGTAATCTCAATATCATTTTGTCCTTCACCAAGCATCATTTCTAGAATATAAGGCTTATTTTCAATAAAAGAAATAAAATCTCTAGCTTTTTCCACATCATTATACTCTGGAAAGTTAAAAATTTTAGTTACACCATCTAAAAAGATTCCAATTTCAGCAGTATCGTTTAATGTATTCATTAAAATTGGGATAATGTCTAAAATTGACTTTTTGAACTCATACATTTCTTTTATTAGATTATCTAATATTTCTGGGGCAATTTCTCCAATGTTGCAATCCTTTAGTTTGTCATTTAAATAATTGGATATTATATTAAGATGATCAGATGAAATACCAGAGTCAGTTCTCAAAACAGTATTTTTAACTATTCCAGAATCAGTTACAATAACCATCAATATTTTAGTCTCATCTATAGGAACTAATTGAATATGTTTTAACTGACTTTTTTTTATTTGTGGGGCAATGGCAAGAGAAGTATAGTTTGTTACCTTTGATAGAATTTTAGCAGCATTATAAATAAGCTGATCAACTTCTCCTATTTCCTCTATAAGCTTACTTTTTAAATCATGTCTTAATATAAAATCTAAATCTGTTGATTGCAACAGTCTATTTACATATAGTCTATATCCTTTATCAGAAGGTATCCTACCTGCTGAAGTATGAGGCTGAACTAAGTAGCCTAGCTCTTCTAAGTCAGACATTTCATTTCTGATAGTGGCAGGACTAACGCCTAAATCAAACCTTTTTGAAATAGTTCTAGAGCCTATAGGTTCAGCACTAGTTATATAGCTTTGTATAATTGCCTGCAAAATTTTAAGTTTTCTATCGTCAAGCATCATACATGATCACATCCTATTTTATTATTAGCACTCTTGGTTGTTGAGTGCTAATCTCATGATTTTAAGTTATCATTGTTACATTAAATTGTCAATACCTTTTTGCATATTTTATTTATGGAAGAATTTCCATAAAAACTATATTACATAAATCTAAACCTTTAAGTGTTAGCTTAATATTTCCTTTGCTTTCCTCTAATAAACCTTCTTTTATAAATTTATTTATAGTTTTTCCATAGACTTCTTTTATATTAATGTTGAATTTGTCTTCAAAGCTTTTAAAGTTAATCCCTTCAATTAATCTAAGACCTAATATTAAATATTCTGCCATTTCCATATCTTTTTCTATAAATTCTTTTTCTTCTATAGCTAGTCTTTTATTAGATACTTGTTCAAAATAGAAGTTCATATTCTCTGTATTGCCATATCTATTGCTTTTAAAATATGAATGAGCAGACAATCCTAATCCTATATAGGGTTCACATTTCCAATAGATTATGTTGTGCTTACTTTCCCATCCTTTTTTAGCAAAATTAGATATTTCATAATGGCAATATCCTTTTTTCATTAGTAAATTTATTCCTTCGTGATACATGTCCCTTTCAATATCTTCGTCAGGCAGAGCTAACTGATTATTAATGTATTTATCATAAAAAAAGGTACCTTCCTCTAACTTCAGACTGTAATAAGATATGTGCTCTGGTTGTAATTCCGTGGCTAATTCTAATGTTCTTATTGAGTCTTCTAAAGTTTGTTCTGGAAGATTAAACATCAAATCAAAGCTAACATTATTAAATTCATATTTTCTTATAAGCTTGTAGGTATGAATAAAATCTTCTACTGTGTGTATTCTTCCAATTTTTTTTAACATTGCATCATTCATTGATTGAACACCAACGCTAATTCTGTTTATTCCTGCAATTTTATATATTTGTAACTTATTTTGGTCTAATGTTTTTGGGTTTGCTTCAATAGTAACTTCTTTTACTCTATCAGCATTTAATTTTTTGTGTATATATTCCATTATTTCATAGACATATTTCCCATCTATTACTGTTGGTGTACCTCCACCAATAAAAATTGTTCCTACATTATAATCTTTTAACTCTTCTTCATACATATCTATTTCCTTCTTTATAAAAGAAATGTACTTGTCTGCATTATCTAGTGTCCCAGGAAAAGAACAAAAATCACAATAATAGCACTTACTCTGGCAAAAAGGAATATGGATATATATTCCAATGTCTTTCATTAGAAACACTCCTTTATATATTTAAAAGCTAAGGAACTTTTCCTTAGCTTCACACCATTATAATCATAAAATAATATATATTAATCGAACACTTGCAGGACGAGACTATGACTGTTATAGAGTATAGATAAAATCTATTTTAGCTCCGTGTGTTTCTATTGTTATTATTCATTACTTTTCATCATATTTTAATACAGCTAAGAAAGCTTCTTGTGGCACTTCTACATTGCCAATTTGTCTCATTCTCTTCTTTCCTTCTTTTTGTTTCTCTAATAATTTCTTCTTTCTAGAAATATCTCCACCATAGCATTTTGCTAATACATCTTTTCTAAGTGCCTTTACAGTTTCTCTTGCAATGATTTTTGAGCCAATGGTAGCTTGTATAGGCACAGCAAATTGATGTCTTGGTATAACATCCTTAAGCTTTTCTGCAATCATTCTACCTCTCTCATATGCTTTATCTTTATGTGCGATAATAGAAAAAGCATCGACTAATTCTCCATTTATTAAAATATCAAGCTTTACTAATTCAGATTGTTTATATCCTTTTAAATCATAATCAAGTGATGCATATCCTCTAGTTTTAGATTTTAATGCATCAAAAAAGTCATAAATAACTTCATTTAATGGTAATTCATAATGCATTAATACTCTTGTTTGCTCAAGATACTCCATATTTTTAAAGGTTCCTCTTCTGTTTTGACATAGTTCCATAATTGCACCTACATAGTCTGTTGGAGTCATAATTGTAACATCTACAATTGGTTCCTCCATATATTCAATTTCTGTGGCATCAGGAAGATTTGTAGGATTTTGTAGTTCTATAATCTCTCCACTACTCTTTTTCACCTTGTAGATAACACTAGGTGCAGTTGTAACTATATTTAAATCAAATTCTCTCTCTAGCCTTTCTTGGATGATTTCCATATGAAGTAGTCCTAAAAAACCACACCTAAAACCAAAGCCTAAAGCGACAGATGTTTCCGGTTCGAATACTAGTGCTGCATCATTAACCTGAAGCTTGTCTAAAGCATCCCTAACACTATTATAATCTTCTCCTTCGGCTGGATAAATACCACAATAAACCATTGAAGTCACTTTTTTATAACCAGGGAGGGGCTTTTCGGTAGACCTTAATGCTTCTGTGATAGTATCCCCTACTCTTGCATCTTTCACATTCTTTATACTGGCTGCAACATAACCAACGTCTCCTGCTACTAGTTCTTCTACAGGAGTATGTTTTGGAGCAAAAATTCCAACCTCTGTAACCTCAAATGTTTTATTCGTTGCCATCATTTTAATCTCCGTACCTGGTTTTATAACACCATCCATTACTCTTATCATAGCTATAACTCCCTTGTAGCTGTCATAGTATGAGTCAAAAATAAGAGCCTTTAGGGGAGCTTCTTTATCTCCCTCTGGTGCAGGTATTTTTTTTACTATATTTTCTAGAACTTCTTCAATATTAATACCATCCTTTGCAGATATAAGCGGAGCATCTTCACAATCAAGTCCTATTACATCTTCAATTTCTCTCTTTATTTCATCAGGCCTTGCACTAGGTAAGTCTATCTTATTTATTACAGGCACTATTTCTAAGTTCTGGTCTAATGCTAAATAAACATTTGCTAATGTTTGAGCTTCTATTCCTTGCGCAGCATCAACTACAAGTATTGCACCTTCGCATGCTGCTAGACTTCTTGATACCTCATAGTTAAAGTCAACATGCCCCGGAGTATCTATTAGGTTTAAAATATATTCATTTCCATCATTAGCTTTATAAACAAGTCTTATGGTTTGCAACTTAATCGTAATTCCTCTTTCTCTTTCTAAATCCATATTATCAAGGAGTTGAGCTTGCATCTCTCTTGAAGTAAGTAGACCTGTTTTTTCAATTAATCTATCTGCTAGCGTTGATTTACCATGATCTATATGAGCAATTATTGAAAAGTTTCTAACTCTTTTTTGTCTATCTTTCATTATATCTATCCTCCTCTTTTACAGGAAAAAATACCTTTTTCAATTATAACATAGGTTAACAACTGATAAAAGACCAGAATTAATATTTTACCTGGTCTTTATTTTTGATAATATCCATTCCAAATAATTGTTAGCTATTTTAGAAAAATCTTCTACAATCATTTTTGCACTATATATTTTATCATTTATTCCTTTTTTTTCAACTATATAATCCTTGCCAAACAAATGAAGTCTATAGTGCTCATTATCATAATTAAAAAAATAAAGCTGTTTATCATGAATGCACATCATATCTCTAACAGCTCTATCCACTATACTAAGTCCTGTAATAAAAATTATAATAGCAAAAATAAATGCAATTATTTTTATCCTTTTTTGTCTTTTATATATTTTCTTAATTTTGTATCTCTCAAGTCTGCTCTCCAAAACAATCACCAAATATATTATAAACAACTGTTTGGTTTTTTATTCCTATTTATAAAGTGAGCCGAATCTATCATCAAAAGGAAAATATCTATATGTTGCCTTTCCCTTAATAGCACTTATTGGTATGAGGCCTAAATACCTGCTATCTTTGCTAGCTCCTTTATTTCTATTGTCACCTAAAACAAATAAGTACCCCTCTTCTACTTTCCAAGAACTGTTTTCATAGCTATAAGTATATGCATCTTCTGATATATATTTCTCTATATATTGTTCTCCATTTACATAAACTTTTCCATCAATTATTTCAACTATATCTCCATCTATACCTATTACTCTTTTAATATAATCTTTATTTGGATCATCGGGAGCCTTAAGCACTACAATGTCTCCACGCTTTGGTTCGGTTACCTTATAAACTATCTTATTTGTAAACAGCCTGTCCCGTTCATGTAATGTTGGATACATTGAATATCCAAGAACATAAGTCGTATTGAATAAAAAAGTCTTGATTAATATTGCTACTATTACTGCAAAAGCAATGCTTTTTATCCATTCAAATATTTCTTTTCTAATGTTAGTCTTTGATCCCTGTTCCATAGATTTACCCCCTTAAGCTAAATGCTATGAATAATTATAACATTTATTTGCACAAAAAAATAGTTTGAAGAAGAAAATTATTCAGGGTTATCAATGCCTTCTATAACTTTATCTAAAATCTCACCAATATATTTAGCTGATTCTTTCGCCTCATCTATTGTATTTAAATTGCTTCCCACCTCTATCAAAGCATAATAGTCACTAACATATTGATTGAATTTTCCACTGGGTTTTATAATTATACTCTTGAAAAGACCTGGATACATGCTTTCAGAAATATATCTTATATAATTTGCAAACTTAATAAGTTGTTCTTTATTTGGATTGTCTGGCCCAATAACTAAAGAAAAAGTTGCAACGCTTTTACCATCTATAGTAACCCTCGCAGCTTCCTGTGCCTTACTTAGTGTTGCTGGAGCATCCTCTTCTATTCCATCTCTATGAATATCAAATATTACCTTTATGCTTTCATTTCTATTTAATTCTTCCTTTAATGTAGATAATGATTTAGTATATGATTGATTATAAGAAGGAATGTCATGATAGACATCAGTATGTTTTACTTTATGCCCCTTCTCTTCAAGGACTTTACCTATAATTTCTCCTATAGTTATGACATTATATTCTCTCTTTTCAGTATGGAACCTTCCTGTAGTTACTGGTAAATATGCTTCTGTCCCATGAGTATGATACAAAAATATATAAGGATTTTCATGATTCAAGGTTACAGTCTTTGGAGGTTCTATATAGAACTTATCTTCATGCTTTCTTCCTATAAGTTCAAGATCTTTATTCATATCGTTTTTTTCTTCTGGATCTTCTATAAATATTATATCACTAAGGATAAGATAGCCTTCTAATTCATCATTTTTCTCTTTATCTAATTTTTTTTCTTCCCATGAATAGGTATCATTAAATGCACTTACTATAGCTGGTAAATGCGGTTTTATATAAAAGTCAGGTTTAAGTATCATTGACATTCTATTAAGAATACCTTCTTGAGATGGCTTTATCTCTGATTCCTTATTTTCCATTTCAAAAACTACCTTCATATAAGCATTTGAGTTAAGCAAAATCTTCAAAAACATACTAACCTTAGAATTACTAGCTCTAGCATCATTATCAGTTTTACTTGGCTTTTCTATATTAATTACTTTTTCTTTTTTGTTTTCCTTTTTTATTTCAAAATTGTTTTCTGCATTGAAAACTTCTATAACTTTATCATTAATGGTATTTTTCCCATTTTTTTCTGTTACACTTTTAATACTTGATAATTTACTAATTACCTTTGCACCAAGAAATAAATTTGCTAAACAAAGCATAGCTATTAATACATATGTAATTCCCTGTTTAAAGTTCTGGTTTCTTACCATATTAACAACTCCTTAAGTAAAAATATTATATGAAATTATATTCCACATGACCTAGTATTATGAATATAGTAAGAAACAAGAAAACCCTATGTTTTTATAGGGTCTAAATTTGCAAATAGACGTAGGTAGCTATCGCTGACATAAGGAGTTACGACGAAATCAAAGATTTCTGTAACTACATTGTATCCGAAACTATGAACTAATATTTCTATTGTATTTATTAAATTCTAGTTTATATATCTATTTACATCTTTTAAATCTATTCCATGATGTAGAGCAATATTAATTCCGTTTGCAACTATTAAAGATAGATTGCTTATTAGTTCATCTATCTCTTTTGGAGTTACGACAACATTAGGCATATATGGGGTTAGTACTTCTTTTATTAATTCGTATTTATCCTGGGACTCCATTTCCTCTAACATAGAATAGAAACCAGTTCCTTTATTAGCTTGGTTTTTTAGAGCGCTAATAATTAGCTCCATAGTATCATTTACCATTGTAGCTGCATCTACAACTGTAGGTATTCCTATGGCATATACAGGAACTCCTAAAGTCTCTTTATTAAGTGCCTTTCTTTTATTACCTATTCCTGAACCCGGGCTTATACCTGCGTCAGTTATTTGTATAGTTGTGCTGACTCTCTCCATTTTTCTAGATGCTAGAGCATCTACAGCAATAACAATATCGGGCTTAGTTTTTTCTACAATCCCCTTAATTGTTTCACTTGTTTCTATACCTGTTATTCCCATAACTCCTGGTGAAATAGCTGATACATTGGCCATGGTCTCATCTTCAGTTTTATTATAGGCTTTAAATAGATGTCTAGTCACATATACCTTATCTATGACCTTAGGTCCTAATGCATCTGGTGTTATGTTCCAATTGCCCAATCCAACAATCAAGGATTTTGTGTGTTTAGTTGGATTAATTAATGCCTTAAGCTCTTTTGCCATAGTCTTACTAATTTCATCCTTTAAATCTTGATCAGCTTTCTTTAATGCTGGAACTTCAATTGTAATGTAGTTTCCTATAGGTTTCCCAAGTCTCTGTTCTCCATATTCATTTAAGATCTTAACCCTAGTAACTTCATAGTTATCCTTCTCTTCCCTTTCTACATTCACATCTTTTATTTCACCTTTATTTCTTTGCTGATATACTTCCCTTGCTTCAATTGCCAAATCAGTTCTTACTTGAAACAATACTTTCACCTCCAAAGCAATATCATTTTTCAAAATTGAGTAATTCAGAGCATATATAATATATAGTTGCACTAGTTAAATATATTTATACTTTTTTGAATCCTGAATAATTTATATATAATTTGGATATAAAAGAAATAGCACATTTTTCTTGCATTTTATTTTCCTTCATGATAAAATTACTCTTGTTAAGGTTTTTGAAGGGGGTGAACCTATTGGCAAATATTAAATCTGCAAAGAAGAGAATTGAAGTTATTAAAGTAAAAACTGCTTTTAATAAGTCCAGAAAATCTGAAATTAAAACATATATTGCTAGATTCAATAAAGCTGTTGATAACGGAGACTTAGATTCAGCTAGATCTTTACTTAAACTAGTGGAGAAAAAATTATCAAGAGCTGCTGCTAAGAATACTATTCATAAAAATGCTGCAGCTAGAAAAGTAAGTCGTTTAACTAAAAGATTAAACGAAGCTGTATAGTTATAAAAAACAACTTCGGGCAAAGCCCGAAGTATTTTGTTTTTTGATACCTTATGATAAGTTAAATAATATCTTTAGTTCTTCATATTTTTTATGGGTTATCAAAGCGTCGTTTTCTATATCCTTGAAATGAACGATGTAAGTCCATCTTCCGTAAGGAGATATTTTTGTTATCTTTGATGTATTTATTATATATGATTTATGACATCTAAAAAAGTTTATCTTTCCTAAACGCTCTTCTATATCACTTAATCCCTCGGAGGTAGTGTATTTATTGTCTACAGTACATATCGCAGTACTTTTGCCTTCTCTTTGTATAAGTACTATGCTATCTATGTCTATGAAGTTTATTCCATCTTTATTCTTTATTATAAGCTTATCAATTACAGGTTGCTGAAATACTGTATTTTCATGAGTTCTTATGTTTTCTCCTGCTGCTATTTCCTTGATTCTGTTTAATGTCTTTAAAATTCTATCTACTTTAAAAGGTTTTGTAATATAGTCGAAGGCATATACCTCAAAAGCATCAGGCATATAACCAGGATGAGCAGTTGCAAAAACTATCATTTTCTTAGGATCTATATCAGATATAAGTCTAGCACATTCAATTCCATCTAAATTTGGCATTTCTATATCTAAAAATATAACCTGAGGGTTTAGTTCTTCGACTAGAGAAAGAGCAGAGCTACCATCTTCTGCTTCTCCAACAATTTGAAAATCAGCAGTTTTTTCAATTATTTTCCTAAGAACAAGTCTCATGCCACTTTCATCATCTGCTATTAACACTTTTATACACATTGTTTGACATCAATCCTTTTCTAGCTTTTGGTTCACCAAGAATTTCCGAAAGAATTATTCCATCTAGTAAGCTTTTTGGTGTTAAATTAATAGAGTAATATTGCTTTAGGTTCAAGTTGTTATTATCTATTTCTTTTTTAGCTTCAAATAATTTAACACTATTCAATAAAATCAACCCCTATTCTTTAACATTATATCTCTGACTTTTCCGGCTTACCAATATTAGATATAGATTCTCTCATATCTGTATCTGCCATTATATTTTTCATATTATAATAATCCATTACACCAATCTTGCCTTCAGTTAATGCCTTAGCCATGGCTCTTGGAACTTCAGCTTCAGCTTCTACGACTTTGGCTCTCATTTCCTGTACTGATGCCATCATTTCTTGCTCTTTTGCTACTGCCATTGCCCTACGAACCTCAGCCTTTGCTTGAGCAATATGTTTATCTGCTTCGGCTTGATCCATCTGTAGTTTAGCTCCTACGTTTCTTCCAACATCAACATCTGCAATATCTATAGATAATATTTCAAAGGCGGTACCTGCATCTAGGCCTTTTTCTAATACTGTTTTTGAAATCAAATCCGGGTTTTCCAATACTTCTTCATGAGTGCCCACTGAACCTACAGTAGTTACAATTCCCTCGCCTACACGAGCAATTATAGTTTCTTCACCTGCTCCACCAATTAATTTATCTATACTTGTTCGCACTGTAACCCTTGCTTTTACTATAAGTTCTATACCATTCTTAGCAATGGCAGCTATATTAGGTGTTTCAATAACCTTAGGTTTTACAGTCATTTGTACTGCTTCAAAAACATCTCTTCCTGCTAAATCAATAGCTGTAGCCTTTTCAAACTCCAATGGAATATTAGCTCTTTCTGCAGCTATTAGTGCATTAACCACACTATCAATATTTCCGCCTGCAAGATAATGAGCTTCCAGCTGATCGCTTGTAAGACTAAGTCCTGCTTTTCTTCCCTTTACTAATGTCCTAACAATCCTATTTGGACTAACTCTTCTAAGCCTCATACCTACCAAGGTAAAAATACTAACCCTAACATTTGCAGCTATTGCAGATATCCAAAGTCCCACAGGAATAATGCTAAAAAATAACGCTATTGCAATGATTATAACAGCAATAATTAATATTAAAGCAATTGTTGACATTATATTCCCCTCCTAAATAATATTTTCTTGTTTTTTTACTTGCCTTACTACTATTCTTCTACCTTCAACCTTGATAACTTTAACTTCTTTACCTTTTGGAATATAATCACCTTCAGAAACAACGTCAAGCTTTACTCCATCAAAGTCAACAGTACCAGCAGGCCTTAATATAGTTAGAGTAATGCCCGTTTTATCTAAGAAGAACTTCATATCACTTGTACCTATATAACCCTCATCTTTGTTTATTGAAGTAGATAACACAATTTTTTTAGATAACCTTCCTTTGCTTGCAGATTTTAAGAGTATAGATGTAAGAACTCCTAAAATAGCTAGTATTATTATTATTAATATCAATGCCTGTATTAGTGTTTTTGCTGTTACTATTACTCCAGCTATGAGGAAAATGATGCCCAATATACCTGGAACTCCAAAGCCCGGAGCAAATATTTCAATAATTACTAATAGAAAACCTATACCAAAAAAGATTACAGATAATAATCCTATACTTTGAATCAATTCTGCTACTATCATTCTATCACTCCTTTCCAATGAGTAGTTTGTAATATTATATTACACCTAAACTCTTTATATATGAATACATACACAATAAAAGATACACTTATTAGTCTCATATGTCGTTTTAAAGAGTTATTACTCTATAGGAATTAATACTTTAAAGATTGTCATACTTTGATTACTATCTACAAGAATGTTTCCTTTATACTTTTGTGTTATTTCTTTAGTTATTGCTAATCCCATGCCTTCGCCTCTATCTCCTTTAGTTGTATATCCAGATTCAAATATTTTATCTCTCATGTCTTCTGGTATTTCTTTTCCATTATTCTTTATAATAAAAACATAAAAAGAATCCTTTTCGGCAATTTCAATATTAACAAATCCTTTTTCTCTTAATTCTTTAACAGCATCCATGGCATTATCAATTAAATTTCCAAGAATTCTACACATCTCCCACCCAGGAACTGATAACCTATCTAATCTAGTGTCAATATGCAAATCAACAAGAATATCTCTATTTTCACAGTCTACCAGTTTAGCTTGCAATAACGCATTGATGGCAGTGTTTGAGGTTTTTAGTGATTTATTCACTTTTTTTATATCTTTATATAAGGTCTCGATATAATTTGAGGCTTCTTTATACTCGTTTAACTCAATCAAGCTATAAACTACCTGTAAATGATTTAAAAAATCATGACGTTGAGAACGTAAAACATTATTTAGTTCTGTAATCTCTTCTATAGATTTAGTCTTCATAATATTTTGTAAGTTTAAATCATTTATAGATTTAATATCTCTCATGACTAGATAACTATTTGTTACAGAAATAGCTACTAATCCAAGCAAGAGAATATCTAAACTAGTTATGGAAAAAAAGACTAAGTTATTTCTTGACAAATAAACAACTATAACAGCGGCTAATAAAACTACTTGAGATAAATTAATAGCAATTATCATGCCTACAGCCTTTTTTGTATACAAATTGATGTTTTTATTCATAATATTCCCTTCCCAATTTATAAGGTATTGTCAAAAATCTTAATAGAGATTTCTAACAACCCTTGATTTTTGAACATTTATATTGATTAAAATAGTTACCCCCATAAGGGATATCTTTTT